>JBEKWD010000285.1:0-4262 GCA_049513435.1 Steroidobacteraceae bacterium
CCGCCTCGGATGCTCTGCACCGTCAGGAGCTCGAGATTATCAATATGATCTATTGCCACGTGATGAGTAGCAGCGAGCTACTCGGCTATCTGCCATAGCGAGTCCGCATGAATGACAAAATAAGCGAGTCGAACGGCGACCCAATCAGCCGCAGAACGCTACTCGGACTGGCCGCCGCCGCGTCCGTCAGTGGGATCGCGCATGCGGCGCCCAAGGCAAGCGCGACCGTGGCTCACACGAATGATCTCGTGATGATGGATGCTACAAGTCTCGCCAGCGCGATTCACACACGCCGAGTCTCCTGCGTTGAGGTCATGACCGCGTATCTCGACCACATCGAGAAGATCAATCCGAAGGTAAACGCCATCGTTGCGCTTCAGGATCGCGGAGAGCTGCTCGCGCAGGCGCGCGAACGTGACGCCCAACTGGCACGTGGCGAATCAAAGGGACCGCTGCACGGATTTCCACACGCCGTAAAGGATCTGCAGGCCGTCAAGGGTATTCGAACGACGATGGGATCGCCTATTTTAAAGGACTTTGTCCCGTCCGCTGATTCGCTGATGGTGGCACGGCTTCGTAAGGCCGGCGCAATCTTCATCGGCAAGACCAACACGCCGGAGTTTGGCTTGGGATCGCACACCTTCAATCCGGTGTACGGCATTACTCGCAACCCCTATAACTTGTCCCGTTCTGCGGGCGGTAGCAGCGGCGGTGCCGCGGTCTCACTCGCGCTGCGAATGGTGCCGGTCGCCGACGGAACGGATTATGGCGGCAGCTTGCGCAACCCCGCTGGTTGGAACGGCGTTTTGGGTTTTCGCACGAGTATTGGCCGTGTTCCCTCGGACGCACGCGATGCGTGGCTGCCATCCATGGGAGTGGTGGGTCCGTTGGCGAGGAACGCGACGGACCTAGCCATGCTGCTGTCTGTGCAGGCGGGCTATGACGCTCAGGCACCGCTCTCGCTGGAAAGCACGGCTTCGAATTTTCAACAACGCTTGGACTGCGACCTGAAAGGAAAGCGCATCGCCTGGGGTGGCGATTTCAACGGTCACACGCCTTGCGAGGCGGGGGTTCTGGAGGTGTGTGCGAAGGCCGTGCGGACCTTTGAATCCCTCGGCTGTGTAGTTGAGGAGGCGACACCGAGCTTCGACGTTGAGGCTGTGTGGCAGGCGTTCATCCACCTTCGCGGCTGGCAGCAGGGCTCCTCGCTGCTTGGATACTACAATGATCCCGCGCAGCGTTCGCTACTCAAGCCCGAAGCCATCTACGAGGTCGAGACCGGCCTCAAGCAGTCGGCCTACGACATCACGGCGGCATCGGTGTTGCGCACCCAATGGTACGAGGCGGTACGGCGATTCTTCGACCGCTATGACTATTTCGTCCTGCCAACCGCGCAGGTGTTCCCGTTCCCTGTGGAGCAACACTGGCCGCGCATGATCGGCGCTACCACGATGCAGACCTACCACGAGTGGATGAAAGCCGCCGTCCTCGTCACCATGTCCGGCTGTCCAGCGTTGGCGGTACCAGCAGGCTTTAGTGATCAGGGACTGCCGATGGGAATCCAGCTCATCGGACCTAACCGCCGCGAGCTCGAGTGCCTGAGGCTGGCATTCGCTTACGAGGCGGCGATGGATCCGGCGTGGCGTCAGCCGCCGAATCTGCTCACTCAGATATAATCAGGCAGATCTGATCAGGCGCAGCTGCGCAGCATGTATATCAGCAGCAGGATCGGAATCGGCACGCCGAGCGCCCAGGCCAGAATATAGCCGAGGGCTCCGCGTTGTTTGTGCGCGCCGGTAATTTCAGAGGGGGACCAAAGCATCTTCATGGCAGACTCCGGGTTCGATAATGGACTTACCTTACTGGTCCCCCGATACCTCCCACGTAGGAGGCCAGGGTCATTTCATGACAGCCGGAGCCCACATTTGAGCCAGCTGCGTTATCGGGTGCCGTAGAGACGATCCCCGGCATCGCCCAGCCCGGGGAGAATGTAGCCGTGATCGTTCAACTGCTCATCGATAGCGGCGGTCCAGATGCGCACGTCCGGATGATGGCTTTGCAGATTGGCTATGCCCACGGGACTCGCGAGTAGGCTCACGAAGCGCAATTCGCTGGCGCCGAGCTCCTTGAGGCGATCCACGGCAGCGACGGCGGTATTGCCGGTAGCGAGCATCGGATCCACCACGATGACCATGCGCTCGGCCAGATCGGCGGGGGCTTTGAAATAGTATTCCACGGCGACGAGTGATTCCGGATCGCGGTACAACCCAATGTGCGCGACGCGCGCGGAGGGCACCAGATCGAGCATGCCCTCGATCAATCCCAAGCCGGCGCGCAGGATCGGCGCGAACACGAGTTTCTTGCCCGAGAGGGCACGCGAGCGCATCGGCATCAGCGGGGTTTCGATTTCAATGAGGTCGAGTGAGAGGTCGCGGGTCACCTCGTAGCACAGCAACAAGGCGATTTCGTGCATCAACTGACGAAAGCCTTTCGTCGATGTGGTCTTGTCACGCATCAGCGTGAGCTTGTGCTGCACGAGTGGATGATCGACTGTCGTGACGTTATCCATCAGAACACTGTCCCGTCGCTCAGGATACCAAATGGTGGTCCCCCATCGGGGCGCTTGTCACGCGCGATCAGACGTCCGGCCGCCCAGGTACCGCCCTCAAGCATACGTGCGAGCGCAAATTCGTCCGGCGTAACGTCGAGGGCGGTACGCACGAGCGGCAAGAGCCGATCGAGCAATGCGACAGTCAACGCGCGCCAGCCGACCACAAACGGATCGGAGACCGCATATGTCCGGGAAAATGCTGAGCTGTCACGTGCCACGAGTACACCCATGTCGACGAATAGCCCACCGTTACGGTATTCGGCGAGCCCCGTCAACTCTTCGACCCGGGAAACTTCAAGACCGGCGAGCTCAAGCGGCTCGATCAGCGAGTAGGTCAACCATTGCGTGAGCTTGTGTAACGGCACATAGCGCTGCGCAGGTATCGAGCTCTGAAGCGCCGGATGAAGCCAACAGTCCCCAAGCGACACGCCATCCAGGATGGGTCGATCCGGCCAGATCGGTCCGAGCGCACGGAGCAGCGTTTCAAGCATGGCGCCGGCCGACAACGATCCCTGCGAAGCGCGGCGCGGAAAGACATCGTAGAGGCCGCCCGGGCGCGGCGAATCGCTGAGCGCAAACAGATCCGGGCTGCTCTGCAAGACCGCGCCGAGACGATTCAGCAGCGTTGCTCGCCCCGTCGCGCCTGACAATGGATTGCTTGGTGTTACCTGAAAGGCATCGTTGATCAGGCTCGTGTCTACTCGCTGCAGCGCCGCGGCGTCCACGCGCAACGGATCGGCTGGATCATCCGACAGCAAACCGCGTTCAAACAGACGCAGGCTTGCGAGCGCAAGACCTTCTGAGCGCCCAACCGTGACTCCCGTCGCCGCGTCGCGATAGCGCCATTCGGGATTGGCCCCCGCATCGAGCAATACTGAGGTCATGACCAGATCGATGGCGGCGCGCGCCGCGGCGGCCGGGGTCGGCCATGTCCTCGCAACAACGATCTCACGCCATAGATCTCGTCCCGCGAACACGAAGTGCCGCCATCGTGCGTGCAATGGCGGTCTGAGGTCGGGATAACGATCGCGCACGACACGGGCGACAAAATCTGCGGTAGCAGGCAGGCGATCGAGGTTTACTGTCCAATCGTCGAGTGAGCCATCGAGCGCCAAGCCGAGCATGCGCTCGGCGCTGTTGCGCACGGCGGCCGCGCACAGCAAGGTGCCTGCGCCAGAGGCGTCGACGGCCTGAATGGACCGTTCAATAATCCTTAAGCTCACTGACCGGCTGACCCGCAGCAGTTTCTGCCGGCGTCTCCAGCGTGTAGTACCCGGCTGCCTTTTTTGCCTCGATCTCGACCCGTGCATCCTGGGGCACGAGCTCGGGCGGAATGGGTACGCGCTCCCCGATCTCGATACCGGCGGCGATGAGCGCGTCGTATTTGAGATTGGACATCGATACGAGCCTGTCGATGCGAGTGATGCCGAGCCACTGCAACGTATCGGGCATGAGCTGTTGGAAGCGAGCGTCCTGTACGCCGGCAACACACTCGGTGCGCGCAAAATAGGTCGATGGCTGATCGCCTCCGGCCTGGCGCTTACGTGCGTTGTAGACCAGGAACTTCGTGACCTCGCCGAGCGCGCGTCCCTCCTTGCGGTTGTAGACGATCAGTCCCGCGCCGCCCGCTTGCGCCTCGCGTATACACTCT
>JBEKWD010000286.1:0-4254 GCA_049513435.1 Steroidobacteraceae bacterium
GTGCGCTGGCGGCGGCGCGCGCCGGTGAACTTATCCAGATACAGATAGACCACCGGGGTCGTGAACAGCGTGAGGGATTGGCTCAGCAGCAGGCCGCCGACCATCGTGAAGCCGAGCGGGCGACGCAGCTCCGAGCCAGTGCCATGCTGCAGCATCATCGGCAATGCCGCGAGCAGCGCTGCCATCGTGGTCATCATGATCGGCCGAAAGCGCAGCAGGCAGGCTTGACGGATCGAGGCCTCGGGCGACAGGTGCTGCTCGCGCTCAGCCTGCAGCGCGAAGTCCACCATCATGATGCCGTTCTTCTTGACGATACCGATCAGCAGAATGATGCCGATCAGCGCGATGACCGACAGATCGAAGTGAAACAGCATCAGCATCAGGAGCGCCCCGACGCCGGCAGATGGCAGTGTCGAGAGGATCGTCAACGGATGGATGTAGCTCTCGTAGAGCATACCCAGGATGATATAAACGGTAACGAGCGCAGCCAGGATCAGATAGGGTTGGGACTTCAGGGAACTCTGGAAGGCTTGCGCCGCACCCTGAAAGCCCGGAGTGACGGTCGCGGGCAGACGAATATCTTCCGCTGCCTTATTGATCGCATTGACCGCGTCGCCCAGCGCCGCGCCTGGGGCAAGATTGAAGGACAGCGTGACGGCCGGATACTGGCCCTGATGGTTGATCGAGAGGAAGGTCACGTGCTGCGTGTCGTACTTCACGAAGGTCGAGAGCGGCACCATCATGCCGGTGGCCGGGGACTTGACGTAGATCTTCGAGAGCGTCTGCGGATCGCTCTGCAGCGCCGGGGTGATCTCGAGGATCACGTGATAGGCGTTGCGCTGCGTGAAATACTGCGTGACCTGCCTCTGGCCGAAGGCATCGTCTAGCGTCTGATCGATCAGCGAGGGTTGGATGCCAAAGCGTGCGGCCTGATCGCGATCTATGGTCATCGACAGCATGGTGCTGTTGGTCTGCTGATCGGTGCTCACGTCGCGCAATTGCGGCAATTGCCCCAATTGCGCCTGCAGCTTCGGCGCCCACTCGTTGAGCTCGTTGATGTCCGCATCCTGCAAGGTGTACTGGTATTGCGTACGCGTGCCGCGGCCTCCGACATTGAGGTCCTGCGAGGCCTGCATATACAACGTCGCGCCAGGCACCTCAGTGATCTTTTCGCGCAGGCGCCGTATGATCTGATCGGCACTCGCACCACGCTGATCGCGCGGCTTGAGCGCGATGATGACAAAGCCGTTATTGATGGCCCGGCCGGTACCTACAAAAGCCCCATAGCCGCTCACATCCGGATCCTGTGCGACGATATCGGTGAGCATATGCTGCCGTCGCACCATCTCGGCGAAGGAGATGTCCTGCGGCGCATCCGAACTCCCAATGATGATGCCCGTATCCTGCTGCGGGAAGAAACCCTTGGGGATCATGATGTAGAGCACCACCGTGAGAGCCATGGTGGCCAGGAACGTGGCAAGCGTCGCGCGCTGGTGGCGCAGTACGAAATCAAGGCCGCGCGTATAGCTGGATAACATCAGATCAAAACCGCGCTCGATGACCCGGTACACCGCTCCGTGCCTGGCGTGCTTCTCATCGCGCAGGAACAGCGCGCACATGGTCGGGGAAAGCGTGAGGGCGACGAAGGCCGAGACCGCAATGGTCATCGTGACGGTCACGGCGAACTCGCGAAACAGTCGCCCGACGATGCCGCCCATGAGCAGCAGCGGAATGAACACCGCCACGAGCGATATGCTGATCGAGAGGATCGTGAAGCCGATCTCTCCGGCGCCCTTGAGCGTCGCCTCGAGCGGCGGCAGCCCGTTCTCAATGTGCCGATGGATATTCTCGAGCATGACGATCGCATCATCGACCACGAAACCCACCGCGATTGTGAGCGCCATGAGCGAGAGGTTATCCAGACTGTAGTGCATCGCGAACATCAGTGCCGCGGTGCCAAAGAGCGATAAGGGCACCGTGACGCCCGGTATGACCGTGGCCCAGACGCTGCGAAGAAACAGGAAGATCACCATGATCACCAGCGCGATGGTCAGGCACAGCGTGCGCTCCACATCGCGCACGGAGGCCTTGATGGTCGTGGTGCGATCGGCCACCTGATCGACCTTGATCGACGGCGGCACCGACAGCAGCACCTTGGGCAGCAGCGCCCGGACACGATCGTTGGTCTCAATGACATTGGCACCCTGTTGCTTGAAGATCATCAACATGATTCCGGGCTTGCCGTTCTGCCAGGCCACCGACTGGCTATTCTCGGGCGCATCGACCGCCACGCCGATGTCGCGGATACGCACGGGGGCGCCGTTCTTGTAGGCGATGACCACGTCGTTCCAGGGCGCGGCCTTGTTGAGCTGATCGTTATCGTAGATCGCGAAGCTTTGTAACGGCCCATTGATTGAGCCCTTGGGCGCATCGACCGTCGCCGCGCTCATCACGCCGGCAATGTCCTCGAGCTGAATGCCCAGCGCCGCGATCTTGCCCGGATCCACCTGCACGCGTACCGAGGGCTTCTGCTGCCCGCCAAGGCTGACCTGCCCGACGCCGGGAATCTGCGAGATCTGCTGCGCGATCACCGTCTCGGCGTAGTCATCAACGGCCGTCATTGGCAGCACATCGGAATGCACTCCCAGCAGCAGTATCGGCGTGTCAGCCGGATTGATCTTTCTATAGGAGGGTGGCGCGGGCAGGTTCTTCGGCAATTGGCCGCCGGCCGCATCGATGGCCGACTGGATATCCTGCGCCGCCGCGTCGATGTCGCGATCCAGGCCGAACTGCAACGTGATGCTCATGCCGCCGAGCACGCTGCTGGAGGTCATTTCCGTGAGGCCCGGAATCTGCGCAAACTGATACTCGAGCGGCGTAGCCACCGAGGAGGCCATCGTCTCGGGGCTCGCACCGGGCAGGCTCGCGGACACGGAAATGGTCGGAAAATCCACCTGCGGCAGCGCTGCGACCGGCAGCAGCGGCCACGCCACCACCCCGACCAGCAAGATGCCGGCCATGAGGAGCGAGGTGGCGATCGGCCGACGAACGAACGGCTCTGAGATGCTCACGGCGAGGATCTCATACTGCTGTGGCCGCGGGCCTGCCGCATTTCTCTGGCATGATCGGTAAAATTATCCCCGAGGCTCCCGGGCCGCGCATGTCATTTCTGACTGATCCCTACGAGTGGATAGAGTCTTGCGCTCAGCAGGCGCCTGAGCGAGTGTTCCTGCAAACGCCCGCAGGGCGGGGTTTGACATATGAGACGTTGCAGCGGCAATCGGCCGCCTGGGCCACTGCGCTGTCGCGTCTGGGCCTGGAAGTGGGCGATCGCATCGCTGTACGTGTCGATAAGTCAATCGAATCGATCTTACTGTACCTCGCCTGTTTGCGCATCGGCGCGGTATATGTGCCCATCAACACCGACCATAGCGCCAGCGAAGTCGAATACTTCCTGCAGGATGCGCAAGCTCGGCTCGCCATCGTGCGCCCCAACGATGCGGCCCCGCTATCGCGCATTGCAGCGCGAGCCGGTGTTGCTCAGCTTGAGACCCTCGGTGCCCAGCGCGAGGGCTCTCTTCCCGAGCTAGTCGAGCGGTGCGATGCACAGGCGCCGCCGCGCCCCGCCCTCAAGGCCGAGGCCCTGGCGGCGATCATCTACACCTCGGGAACGACGGGGCGGTCCAAAGGCGCAATGCTGACGCGTGGCAACCTCGCTTCGAACGCAACCACGCTGGCCGCAGCCTGGCGCTTCAGCGCCAGCGACGTTCTGCTGCATATGCTGCCGCTTTTCCATGTGCATGGGCTGTTCGCGGCCCTTAACACTGTGCTCGCGTCGGGATCGAGCCTGCTGCTGGTTGACGGATTCGATGCCGCGCAGGCATTGCGCTACTTCCCGGCCGTCACGGTCTTCATGGGCGTGCCCACTTATTACACGCGGCTCCTGCAATTGCCCGCGTTGGACCGCGACTCGACCGCACGGATGCGCTTGTTCGTTTCCGGATCGGCACCGCTGGCCGTCGCGACACACACGCAATTCGAGCGGCGCACCGGTCATGCCATTCTTGAGCGCTACGGCATGACTGAGACATTGATGAACACTTCCAATCCATATGATGGTCCACGGCTGCCGGGGTCCGCGGGCCCAGCGTTGCCAGGCATTGCGGTACGCATCGTCGATACGGTCTGCGGCCAGGTCGAGAGCACACCGGATTTGACAGGGTCGATCGAAATCAAGGGCCCCAATGTTTGTGC
>JBEKWD010000287.1:0-4254 GCA_049513435.1 Steroidobacteraceae bacterium
AGGAAGGCATGTGGACCTTCGATCGCTACCAGCGCTGGATGGAGCAGGTCACTGACTGGGTGCAGCCGGCAGCGAGCTCGACGATCGGGCCGGCTGTGTCAGTGGGGTCGGCTGCGTCGGCGGGGGAGGGCTTGCGGGAGCTGGCGCACGGCGCCGCGTTGACCAGAGGCAAAACGGCGCCACCGCGTACGCCGATGGCACGTACGCCCACGATGCCGCCGGCGGCATCCAAGAGCACCTTGGGCACGGCGAGCACTGCCGCATCGTCGCCGGCCGATGAGATCATCGAGATCCCAGCCGAGGAGATGGATCTGGCGCAGTTGGCGGAGCTCGCGAAGAAAGTCATTGAGCCGGGGACCAAATAGGAGCACCTGATGAAATTGAACGGCGCTCTGCTGCTGATGTGGCTTGCGTTGCCTGTGCAGTCCGCTGCGCCGCCGGCCGTGCAAGCCGATCCGGTCGCGGTGCTGGTGGCGCGGCTCGACCTCGAGAGCTACAAGGCCACCATCAAGGGTCTGACGCAGTTCGGCGATCGCCGGCAGGGCACCGATCGCAATCGCGCCGCCGTCAATTGGATCGAGGCCAGGCTGCGAAGTTACGGTTGCCTGAACACGGCGCGTATCAAATATGAGTATTACCCGGACCAGGCGCGGCAGCCGAGCGGGCCGCCGCCGGCACCGGTGCCGGATCCGGCCTCGGGCGGCGCTCGTTACCGCGGCGTGCGCGCTCACACCGGAGTCAACACCGATCCGCTGCAGCAACCGGACGAGAAATTGCGCGCGCTCAATTATCAGCCGAGCGTGGGCGGCGCGCGCGAAGAGGTGTATTGCACCAAGACAGGCTCCGCTCATCCTGAGGAGATGTACATCGTCGGCGCGCATATGGACGGCATCGGCTGGGGCGAGGCGGCCAACGATGACGGCTCCGGCACGGCGCTGGTGATGGAGCTGGCACGCGTGTTTGCCTCCCCTGACGTCAGGACGGAGCGCTCGATCCGCTTCATACTCTGGAACAACGAAGAGACCGGACTCGACGGCGCACGCGCCTATGTCGCACAGCGCGCGGCTCTGCAGGGCAAGGAGGATCCGCCGGGATCGGGTCTGTACCCGGAACCCAAATGGCTCGGCATGGTGCAACATGACATGATGCTGTTCGACCATGGTATGCCGCGCGCCGATGGGAGCGTGGCGAAGACGCAGCGTCCCGAGGCGGATATCAATATCGAATTCCAATCCGCATCACAGCGCGCCGATGACGCCCAGAAACTGGCCTGGGCCTTCTATACCGCCAACGAGGCCTACGCGAGCGACTATCCGGCCGCCGTCGCCCCTCACATGACCAACACCGACAGCGTGCCGTTCATGGATCTCGTGCCGGCAATCAGTGTGCGCGAGAACGAGCGCGGCCGGGAAATCGGCGCGGGATGGGATCCGCAGTGGCACCAGCCGACGGATCTTTTTGTCACGTACAACGATCAGGATTTCCGACTCGGCTTGAATGCGGTCCAGACGACGCTCGGTGCGATCGCGAGACTCAGCGGTGCGCGGCTGAATCAATAATCATGAGTGAGGGCCCTATCAGGCAAATGTTTGAGGGGCCCATCGATGTCGTCGGTGACGTGCACGGCGAGATCGGACCGTTGCGCGAATTGTTGCGGCGACTCGGTTACGACCAGGTCGGGCGGCATCTGAAGGGCAGGCGACTCGTCTTCGTGGGTGACCTCGGAGATCGCGGACCCAACAGTCCGGCGGTCATCGAGCTCGTGCGTGCATTCGTGGGGCTGGGGCATGCGCAGTGCCTGCTCGGCAATCATGAGCTCAATCTGCTGCGCGGCGAGAGCAAGCCGGGAAATCGCTGGTTCACGGATCCCTCGCATCAGGAAATGCGGCCTGGCGGCGAGTTCGAGCAAAGTCGCGAGGCGCCCGAGCCGCTCAAGCCAATCTGGATGGAGTTCTTCGCCTCATTGCCACTGGCGCTCGTGCGTAAGGATTTACGCATCGTGCATGCGGCCTGGTTGCCGGGTGCCATGGATGCATTGCGACAGGCGCAGGGCTCGACGCTGGATATGTACCGGGGATTCGAGGTGCGCGTGCAGCAACAGCTGGCGCTGGAAGGCTTGACGCAGGCCGCGCGCCGCCAGGAGCAGGCCTGGGCGCGGCACCTCGAAGAGAGGTCCGTGCATGTGCCATTGCTGCCGGCGCTCGGTGAGGTCGATGAGCGCTATCAGATGGGCAATCCCGTGCGCGTCGCGACCTCGGGTGTGGAGCGGCTCGCGCAGGAGTCGTTCTGGTCCAATGGCCGCTGGCGCATGTGCCAGCGGGTGCGGTGGTGGGAAGAGTATGACGAACCGATACCGGTCATCATCGGGCATTACTGGCGCCAGGCGCAGGTAACGCCCAAGCCGATTCAGACCATCGTCGCGACGCCCAATACTTTTGAGCCGGTTGCGGCGACGACCTGGGTCGGAGCGCGGCAGAACGTGTTCTGCGTGGATTTTTGCGCCGGTGCGCGCTATCAGGAGCGTAAGGCTGGCCTGACGCGATATGCGACGCATCTGGCCGCGATGCGCTGGCCGGAGCAGGAGTTGTGGTTTGAGGCGGGCAAGATAGCCTGAGGCAAGCATCATGCTCGCAGTGATCGGCGGCAGCGGTGTCTATCACATCGATGGCCTCGTCAATACGCGCTGGGTCACGGCGCAATCGGCGTTCGGCACGCCTTCGGACCAGGTGCTGCTCGGCGAACTCGACGGTCAGCCGCTCGCGTTTCTGCCGCGCCACGGCCGTGGTCACCGGATATCACCGACCGAGATCAATTTTCGCGCCAACATCGATGCGCTCAAACGCCTCGGCGTCACGCAGATCATTTCGGTCAGCGCCGTGGGCTCGCTCAGGCAGGAGCTGCCACCCGGGATGTTCGTGATCGTCGATCAGTTCATCGATCGCACTTTCGCGCGTGAGAAAAGCTTCTTCGGCACGGGCATGGTCGCGCACGTGTCGATGGCGCAGCCCGTGTGTGCGCGACTCGGCGATGCGATCGAGGCGGCGGCGCGGGTCGGGCACATCTCTTATGTACGCGGTGGAACGTATCTCGTCATGGAAGGGCCACAGTTCTCCAGCCTGGCCGAATCGATGCTCTATCGCTCGTGGCATTGCGACGTCATCGGCATGAGTAACATGCCGGAGGCGAAGCTGGCACGTGAGGCGGAGATTTGTTATGCGACAGTGGCAATGGTCACCGATTACGATTGCTGGCATGGCGAGCATGAAGCGGTCACGGTCGATGCAATCATCAGGACGCTCAACGCCAATGCCGATAAGGCTCGAGCGCTGGTCAAGGCCGCCGCACCAAAGGCGCTGCAGCCGCCGGCAACGCCGTGTCCACATGGATGCCAGAGAGCACTGGAGTACGCTTTGATAACCACGCCCGGATCGCGTGACCCGGAGCTCATCGATCGGCTCGACGCGGTGGCCGGGCGGGTGTTGCGTCGTGACCGTTAAGGCGCCGCCCGCGGCGGTCGAGACGCTGCGCTGGAACGAATACACCGCGAAGCTCGAGATGATCGATCAGCGGGTGCTGCCCGCGCGCTTCGATGTGCTCGAATACGATTCGGCCACTGGCGTCGCCGATGCCATTCGCACGATGGTCGTGCGGGGCGCGCCGGCGATCGGCTGTGCGGCGGCCTACGGCATAGCGCTGGAAGCGCGGCGGCTGCAGGGTCTGGAGGCGGCAGAATTTGCGGCCGGGATGGCCGGGGCGTTCGAGCTGCTCTCGCAAAGCCGCCCAACGGCCATCAACCTGTTCTGGGCGCTGCGGCGCATGCAGTCGGCGCTCGCGCAGGACCTGCATCAGCCGGCGTCGGCGCTCGCGCAACGATTGCTGCAGGAGGCGCATGCGATCCTCGTCGCCGATGTGCAGGCCAATCGCGCGCTCGGCGCTTACGGCGCGGCGCTGTTGCCTGAGACGGCGCGCGTGATGACTCACTGCAATGCCGGGGCGCTCGCGACCGGTGGCCACGGCACGGCGCTCGGCGTGATCCGCTCGGCGGTCCAGGCCGGCAAACGCATTTCCGTGATCGCCAATGAAACGCGCCCGTTTCTGCAGGGCGCGCGCCTGACCGTTTGGGAAATGCAGCAGGAGCACATTCCGGTCACGCTGATCACCGACAACATGGCCGGATATTTGATGCAGCAGGGCGCAGTCGACGCGGTCATCGTGGGTGCCGATCGAGTGGCTGCCAACGGAGACGTGGCTAAC
>JBEKWD010000288.1:0-4243 GCA_049513435.1 Steroidobacteraceae bacterium
CCGGTAAAATTACACAGATCATCGGCGCGGTCATCGACGTCGGCTTCGAGCGCGAATCGATTCCCGGCATCTATGAGGCGCTTAAGCTCGTCGACCGCGATCTGACGCTCGAGGTGCAGCAGCAGCTCGGCGACGGCGTCGTGCGCACGATCGCCATGGGCATCTCGGAGGGTCTGCAGCGCGGTCTGCCGGTCGAATCCACTGGCGCACCGATTTTGGTGCCGGTCGGCTCGGCGACGCTCGGTCGCATCATGGATGTGCTCGGCGCGCCGCAGGACAATCGCGGTCCGGTGCAGTCGCGCGAGCACTGGCCGATCCACCGTCCGGCGCCGAGCTACGAGGATCAGGCCGGCGGCCAGGACCTGCTGGTCACGGGCATCAAGGTCATTGATCTATTGGTGCCCTTCGCCAAGGGCGGCAAGATCGGCCTGTTCGGCGGCGCCGGAGTCGGCAAGACCGTCAACATGCTCGAGCTGATCAACAACATCGCCAAGCAGTATTCGGGTCTGTCGGTGTTCGCGGGCGTTGGCGAGCGCACGCGCGAGGGCAACGATTTCTACCACGAGATGGCCGAGTCGGGCGTGATCGACCTGGAGAATCTGTCGAACTCCAAAGTCGCGATGGTCTACGGGCAGATGAACGAGCCGCCGGGCAATCGTCTGCGCGTGGCGCTCACCGGGCTGACGATGGCCGAATATTTCCGCGACGAGAAGCAGGCCAACGGTCGCGGGCGCGATGTCCTGTTCTTTGTCGACAACATCTACCGCTATACGCTGGCCGGTACCGAGGTCTCGGCGCTGCTGGGGCGCATGCCTTCTGCGGTGGGCTACCAGCCGACGCTGGCCGAAGAAATGGGCGTATTGCAGGAGCGTATCACCTCGACCAAGACCGGCTCGATCACCTCGATCCAGGCGGTGTACGTGCCGGCCGACGATTTGACCGATCCCTCCCCGGCCACGACGTTCGCGCATCTGGATGCGACCGTGGTGCTCTCGCGCCAGATTGCAGCACTGGGCATCTATCCGGCGATCGATCCGCTGGATTCGACCAGCCGGCAGCTCGATCCACTTGTGGTCGGAGAGGAGCACTACAACACGGCGCGCGCGGTGCAGGCGGTTTTGCAACGCTACAAGGAGCTGCAGGACATCATCGCGATCCTCGGCATGGACGAGCTCTCGGAAGCCGACAAGCTCGTGGTCTACCGGGCGCGCAAGATCCAGCGTTTCCTCTCACAGCCCTTCAATGTCGCCAAGGTCTTCACGGGCCAGGATGGCAAGATCGTGCCGCTCAAGGACACGATCCGCGGCTTCAAAGGCATCATCGATGGTGAGTTCGATGCATTGCCCGAACAGGCCTTCTACATGGTGGGAGCCATCGAAGAGGCAGTCGAGAAGGCTAAGACGCTGCAGTAATGGACACGATCGAAGTCGATATCGTGAGCGCTGAGGGCCAGATCTTCTCTGGTCCCGCGAGCATGGTGTTCCTGCCGGGCAGCGAAGGCGAGCTCGGTGTTGCGCCGCGCCACGCGCCATTACTGTCGCTGCTGAAGGCCGGCGAGGTGCGGGTTCGCACCCCTGATGGCGAGGAGCAATCGTTTTTTGTTGGCGGCGGAGTGCTCGAGATCCAGCCCAAGCGCGTCTCGGTATTGGCGGACACGGCGGCGCGCGCCAAAGATCTCGACGAGGCCGCCGCGCTCGAGGCGCAGCAACGGGCCGAGCAAATTCTGGCTGGCAAGATCGACCGCATCACCCATGCTGAAGCGATCGCGGAGCTCTCGCGTGCGATCGCGCAGCTCAAGCTCATCGCAAAATTGAACAGAGTCAGGCGCTGAATCGAGCGCCGGCGCGCGCTCATTGTGTGAACCGTTCCGCACCCCGCTCGAGCAGCGGTCCAATCGCGGCGAGCGGTACTGTTACAATCGCTCAGATGCCCCGCAAGGATCCAAAGGCCGCGCTGAAGCCCTCCGCGAAGGCAACGCGCCAGCCGCCGGATCGCGCATCCAGCCACGCCCCGCTCCACGTGGTCGTGCTCGCTGCCGGCCGCGGTACCCGCATGCATTCGGCGCTGCCGAAGGTCATGCAACCGCTCGCGGGGCGACCATTGCTCGCGCATGTGCTGGACCTCGCCGCGCAGCTCGAGCCCGCATCGGTGCATGTTGTCTATGGCCATGGCGGTGAGCGGCTGCGCGAGCACTTCGCGCACGCAGCCGTGCAATGGGCCTTGCAGGCCGAGCAATTGGGCACGGGCCACGCACTGCTGCAGGCCATGCCGAGCATCGCCGACACTGACCGGGTGCTGGTGCTCTACGGTGATGTGCCCCTGTTGCGCCCCGGTTCGCTGCGCGCGCTGCTCGAGCGAGCGCTCGCGCGCGAGCTGGCGATACTGACGGCCACGCCGGCGGACCCGACGGGCTACGGCCGCGTGCTGCGCGATGCGCGCGGAGGCTTGCGGCGCATCGTCGAGGAGCGCGACGCCACAGCGCGCGAGCGCGCGATTCGCGAAGTGCACAGCGGTGTGATGCTCGCGCCCGCGGCGCCGCTGCGCAAATGGCTGCGAGCATTGCAGCCGCGCAATGCCCAGGGCGAATTCTACCTGACCGACGTATTCGCACTCGCGCTTAAGGCCGGGGTGCGCGTGCTGCCCGTTAAAGCTGACGATTCGGCCGAGGTGCTCGGCGTCAACGACAAAGTGCAGCTCGCCGCGGCCGAAGCCGAATACCGGCGTCGCCGCGCGCACGAACTGATGGGCCAGGGCGCTACGCTGATCGATCCGGCGCGCATCGACGTGCGCGGGGAAGTCACCGTGGGGCGCGATGTGCTGCTCGATGTGAACGTGGTATTGGACGGGCCCGTGCATCTGGCCGACGGCGTGCGCGTCGGGCCGAACTGCGTGCTGGTCAACGCCAGCGTCGGCGCAGGCACGGTGTTGCACGCCAATTGCGTCGTGCACGATGCCCGGATCGGCGCGGGCTGCCAGATCGGACCCTTCACGCGACTGCGGCCGCAGGCCCGGCTCGCCGATGGCGTGCACCTGGGCAACTTTGTCGAGATCAAGAACAGCCTGATCGGCGATGGCAGCAAGGTCAATCATCTGAGCTATGTGGGGGACACGGACATCGGCAGCCGCGTCAACGTCGGAGCCGGTACGATCACCTGCAATTACGATGGGGCGAATAAATGGCGCACGCAGATCGGCAGCGGCGCCTTCATCGGTTCGGGCGCGATGCTGGTTGCGCCGGTGAAGATCGGTGACGGGGCGACCATCGGCGCGGGCTCGACCATCACGAGTGATGCGCCGGCCGCCAAGCTGACGCTGGCGCGCTCGCGCCAGGTCACGATCGAACAATGGGAACGCCCACGCAAGCTCACGGACAAGCCATGAGCGCGCTGCCCGCACTCGCTCCAAGGACGGGCCTGACATGTGCGGCATAGTCGGTGGCGTCGCCGATCGCAACATCGCACCGATACTGATCGAGGGACTCAAGCGCCTCGAGTACCGCGGCTATGATTCGGCCGGAATCGCCGTGATCAACCATGCCGGCCACATGCAGCGATTGCGCACGGTCGGCAAGGTGCGTGCGCTCGAGCAGGCGCTGATCGAACTGCCGATCGAGGGACGCGTAGGCATTGCGCACACGCGCTGGGCTACACACGGGGTTCCGAGCGAACGCAACGCGCATCCGCACCTGTCACGCGACGGTCTGGCGATCGTGCATAACGGCATCATCGAGAACTACGAGGAGTTGCGCGAGGAGCTCAAAGCAGCCGGCTACCAGTTCAGCTCCGAGACCGACACCGAGGTGGTGGCGCACCGTGTGCACTTTCACCGCGAGAAGCTCGGCGATCTGTTCCGGGCGGTGCGCGCGACGGTGGCGGAGCTCGAAGGCGCCTATGCGCTGGCAGTCGTGAGTGAGCAGGATCCGGACCAGCTCATCGCGGCGCGCATGGGTTGCCCGGTGGTGCTCGGTATCGGCCTGGGCGAGAGCTTTGTGGCCTCGGACGTAGCCGCGCTGCTACCGGTGACGCGCCGCTTCATGTTCCTCGAAGAGGGCGATGTAGCCGAGATCCGCCGCGGCGGCGTGCGCGTGATCGATCGGGAAGGCAACAGTGCCGATCGGCCGGTGCAGGAAAGCGAATTGTCCGCCGAGGCGGCCGAAAAGGGTCAATACCGGCACTTCATGCTCAAGGAGATTTATGAGCAGCCACGGGCCGTCGCCAATACGCTGCAGGAACGCGTGGCCAAT
>JBEKWD010000289.1:0-4239 GCA_049513435.1 Steroidobacteraceae bacterium
GGCTGCACGTGCCGGCCCTGGTGTTGGCGGGGCTGGGTGCGCTGTGCGCGCTGCTGCAGTACCAGCATCGCGCGACGCTCTGGAATCGCGATCTGGCCGCTTTGAGTCCCGTGCCCGCCGCGGCGCAGGCGCTGGATGCGAAACTGCGCAGCGAGCTCGGCGCCCCGGACGTCAGCAATCTCGTGGTGGTCAGCGCCCCGGACGAGGAATCGGTGTTGCAACGAGCGCAGGGCGTTGCGCAGCAACTCGATGGGCTGGTAGCTGCAGGTGTGATTGCCGGATATGAAAGCCCGACGCAATACCTGCCCAGTCGCCTCACGCAGGCGGCGCGGCGCGCGAGTCTGCCTGATGCGCCAACGCTGCGCGCGCGCCTGGCCACGGCAAGCTCCAGCCTGCCATTGCGCGCCGGTGCGCTCGATGATTTCGTCAACCAGGTGGCTGCCGCCCGCTCGGCCCCAGACCTCACGCGCGCCGATTTCGAGCATACTTCGATGGGGCTTGCACTCGATGCGCTGCTCTGGCAACAGGCCGACCAATGGTACGCATTGCTGCCGTTACGCGCGCCGGATGCCGAGGGTGCAGCCGGCGACATCGATATTGCGCGCGTGCGCGCTGCGCTCGCCACCAACCCGCCGGGCAGCGTGCTGGCGCTGAACATGAAGCAGGAGACCGATGCGCTCTATGGCGGCTATCTGCGCCAGGCCGCGCGCCTCGCGCTGGCCGGTTTCGCCGCCATCGTATTGCTACTGAGCGCCGTGCTGCGCAGCCTTGCGCGCGTGACGCGCGTGATCGCGCCGCTGGCGCTATCTGTGTTGGTGGTCAGCGCCGTGCTGGTCCTCACGGGCACCGAGCTCACGATCCTGCATCTGATCGGGCTATTGCTGATCGTCGCGGTAGGCTCGAACTACGCGCTGTTCTTTGATCGACGCGCGGCCGATCACGACAGCGCGGGACTGCCCCTGACACTGGCCTCGCTGTTGATTGCCAATGCCTGCACGGTGATCGGCTTCGGCGTACTGGCGAGCTCGCCCGTGCCGCTGCTGAGCGCGTTGGGCAGCACCGTCGCACCCGGCGCTCTACTGGCCTTGTGGTTTGCGGCATTACTGACGCCGCGCACGGTACTGGCAGCGCCCGGCGCCGGCACAGCGGGCTAAAGCGCCTCGAATGAGCAGCAATGCCTCGAGTACGCATAAAGGCCGAAGGCGCTGGCAGGCCGCGCCATGGTGGCGCGCCTCCCTCGCCTGGCATGGTGGGGCGCTCGCGCTCACGCTACTGCGGCCGCATTGGTGGCCCTGGACCGGCTGCGCGCTCATCGCCAATCATCTCGTGCTCACGGGTTTTGGCCTGTGGCCGCGCAGCCGCGCGCTGGGCCCGAACTGGACGGCTCTGCCCGCGGCCGCGGCGGCGCGCGGGGAAGTTGCCCTCACGTTCGACGACGGCCCTGACCCCGATGTGACGCCCAAGGTGCTGTCGATACTCGCCGAGCGCCGTGCGCGCGCGACTTTTTTCTGCATCGGCGAACGCGTCGCGCAGTATCCGCACATTGCGCGAGATTGCGTATTGCAAGGCCACGCGGTCGAGAACCACAGCTACGGCCATGAACATTGGTTTTCGTTGCTCGGCTCCGGCGCGCTATACAGGGAGCTGCAGCGCGCACAGCAGGGCATCGAACGTGCCAGCGGTATCGCACCGGTGTTCTTTCGCGCCCCGGCGGGCCTGCGCAATGCATTGCTCGAGCCGGTTTTGCAGCGTCTGGAGCTGCAGCTGGCGAGCTGGACCAGACGCGGCTTCGATACGGTGAACGGCGACGCTGAGCGGGTGCTCCAGCGCCTGAGCCGGCCTCTGGCTGCCGGGAATATTCTGCTGCTGCACGACGGGCACGCGGCGCGCACGCGGGCCGGAGTTCCGGTGGTGCTCGAGGTATTGCCACGGCTGCTCGAGGTCATCGAGCGCCTTGGCTTGCGCACGGTGACACTGCGCGACGCGCGAGTCTGAAATCACGCACCGCGTCTGACACGGGCGGCGGCGGGGCCAGCGTATACTGCAGCGCCGACGGCTTCTGGCGGCTCGTCGCGAGAGTGCAGCTTCGGGAGCGAGACCCTAAGAATGAATAATGCAACGCCACCCGGCCGTGAGCTGCGGGCAGCCGGGGCGCGATGACGCCGCTGTTGCTGAGCCATTTCACGGCGACGAGTTGCCTCGGCCACGGTCTGACGGCCACATTCGAGGCGCTCGCGGCAGCGCGCGGGGGTCTCGCGCCCTGCCGGTTCGAGAGCGTCGTGCTCGACACGTATATCGGCGAGGTCGCCGGCGTCGACGCGGTGCGTCTGCCCTCAGAGCTGCAGACCTACAATTGCCGCAATAATCGGCTCGCACAGCTCGGGCTCGAGCAGGACGGCTTCATCGGCGCGGTGCACGCGAGCGCGGCGCGCTGGGGGCGACGACGACTCGGCGTATTTCTGGGCACGAGCACCTCGGGCATGCTCGAGACCGAGCTCGCCTACCGCATGCGCACGCCGCCTGACGGTGCCTTGCCCGAGCAGTTCGAGTATCCACACCAGCACAATTCTTTCTCGGTCAGTGACTACGTGCGCCGCGTGCTCGAAATCGAAGGCCCTGCGGCCACGCTGTGCACGGCCTGCTCCTCGAGCGCCAAGGCTTTCGCCGTCGCTCAGCGCATGATCGGCGCCGGACTCATCGATGCCGCGGTAGTGGGAGGCGTGGATTCATTGTGTCTGACGACGCTCTATGGTTTCCACTCACTGCAGTTGAGCGCGCGCACACCCTGCCGCCCGTTCGATATCGCGCGCGACGGCTTGTCGATCGGTGAAGCAGCTGCCTTCGCGCTGCTCGAGCGCGCACCGACTGCGCCCGATGAGCGCGACGTGATCCTGCTCGCGTCCGGGGAGTCGAGCGATGCCTATCACATGTCCAATCCGCATCCGGAAGGCGCCGGCGCGCGCATGGCGATGCGCGGCGCGCTGGAGGCAGCCGGAGTGGCGGCATCCCAGATCGACTACATCAATCTGCACGGCACCGGTACGCCCAACAATGACAACGCCGAGAGCCGCGCGGTCACGGCGCTGTTTGGTATTGAGACGCCCTGCAGCTCAACCAAGGGAGCGACCGGACACACGCTCGGGGCATCCGGTGCGCTCGAGGCGGTCATATGCGCGCTCGCCCTGCGTCATGACCTGCTGCCCGGCGGCCTGAACGTCACGCAGCGCGATCCCCGACTCGAATTGAATTACCTGACCGAAAATCGCCACACACGGGTGCGGCGCGTGCTCAGCAATTCCTTCGGTTTCGGCGGCGCCAACTGTGCGCTGTTGTTCGGCCGCGCGCTCGAGGAGCGCGACTGAACATGCTCAGCGCCGACATTCAGGGCCTCGGCGTGCTCGGGCCCGGGCTGGCGGATTGGCCCTCGGCCGTAAGCGTTCTGACCGAAGCGCATCCCTACCAGCGCGAACGCACCGTATTGCCGGTGCCGAGCGCGTTGCCATCGGCGGAGCGCCGTCGCGCCGGTCGCGTGACCCGACTCGCCCTCGCGGTCGGCGCCGAGGCAGTCGCGCAGGCCGGGCTCGATGCGCGCAGCCTCCCCAGCGTGTTCAGCTCCTCGGGTGGGGACGGTGAGGTCTGTCATGAAATCTGTGAGGCGCTGGCGGGCGATGATCGCCTGATCTCACCGACGCGCTTTCACAACTCGGTCCACAACGCGCCCGCGGGCTATTGGAGCATTGCCTACAGCTGCGCGCGGTCGTCGGTGTCCCTGTGTGCGCACGACGCGAGCTTTGGCGCGGGACTGCTCGAAGCGCTCTCTCAGCTCGCGCTCAATACCGGCCCGGTGCTGCTGGTGGCCTACGATGCCGACTATCCGCAACCGCTGCGTGCTCGCCGCCCTATTCCCGATGCCTTCGGTGTCGGCTTGTTGCTCACACCGTCTGGCTCGGGAGCCGCGCTGGCGAGCCTGAAGGTCGAGCTGTGCGAGGATGCCGCGACAAAATTGGAGAGCCCCGAGCTGGAAGCACTGAGGATCTCGATTCCAGCGGCGCGCAGCCTACCGCTGCTACAACGGCTCGCGCAGTCACGCCGCGAGCGGATCATTCTGGATTACCTCGACACGGCGCGCCTGGCCGTCGAGATCGAGCTGTGAGGCCCGATCGTGCCTGGATCGTCGCGCATATCCCGCATCAGGGGCGCATGTGCCTGCTCGATCAGGTCTTGTCCTGGGACCCGCAG
>JBEKWD010000290.1:0-4220 GCA_049513435.1 Steroidobacteraceae bacterium
GCTCGATATTCGGATCGGCGCGGGCCGCATCGAGCAATTGCGCCAAGCTGCCGCGATAAACGCTCTCGTGCACTTTGGTCAACTCGCGCGCAATGGCCGCCTGGCGCTGCGCGCCGAACAGCGCCGCCAGATCCTCCAGGGTGGCGAGAATGCGATGCGGCGCCTCGAAGAAAACCAACGTGCGCGATTCGCGCGCCAGGCGCGCGATGGCGGCGCGACGCTCGCGCGCGTGCGCGGGCAGGAACCCTTCGAATGCGAAACGGTCAGTGGGTAGGGCGGCCACGCTGAGGGCTGCAGTGACTGCGCAGGGGCCCGGTATCGCACGCACTTCAACGCCGGCCGAGGCCGCAGCCCGTACCAGTGCGAAGCCGGGATCGGACAACAGTGGGGTGCCGGCGTCGCTGACCAGCGCGACATGGCGACCTTGCTGCAGTGCTGCGAGCAGCTGCGCGATGCGGCCGTGCTCGTTGTGTTCGTGCAGCGAGACCATGGTGCGCGACACGCCGATGGCTGCAAGCAATTGCGCGGTGTGGCGCGTATCCTCCGCGGCCACCAGATCGGCCTGCGCGAGCGTCGCGCGCGCGCGCGGGCTGAGGTCCTCGAGATTGCCGATTGGTGTGGCTATCACGTCGAGTCGGCCTTGGCCGCGAGGCACTATAATTCTCCAATTCGTATCGTCAAACGCTCATGATGCAACTGAAACGATTTGCAGCGCCACAGCGCTACCTCGCGCCCCTGCCGCTCGCCTTGCTGATGGGGCTGCTGAGCAGCTGTGCACTGCTACCGCCGCCGGTGCCGCAGCCCACCGCCCCGGCGGCTCAGGCCGTGCCCAGGGGCGATCACGCCGCGCTCGCCGCGCAATACGAGTCCAGCGCCGCGGGCGCGCGCGCTGCCTCCGAGCAGGCTGAGCTGAAACTCTCAGCGACGCGCGAATGGCTCGCGGCCGGCCGCGCCGTCGATGCCGCGCGCGTGCTCGCGAGCCTGCGCGCCGCGGCGCTCACGAGCGCGCAGAGCGAGGAGCGCCTGCTGCTGGATGCGGAAACCTCGCTGGTGGCGCAACGCGCGCAGGAAGCGTGGGCCAAGATCGCGGCGCTGCCCGAACCCACGGCGACCAACGCCGCCGCACGCTACTACCCTCTGAAGATGCGTATCGCGATGGCGGCCGGGCGACCGGTCGATGCGGTGCGAGCGGAAATTGCGGCCGAGCGCTACGCAGCCGGCGTGACCGAACGCGCGGCGCTGCGTGCGCAATTGCTCGAGGCGTTGCGCGACGCGCGCGATCGCGGTATCGCCCTGGAATCGCAGCCGACCCAGGATCCCGTGGTGCGAGGCTGGCTCGAGCTCGCCGCGATTGCGCCGACGCGCGGTCCTGGCCCGGCGCTCAGCGCCGACTCGCAGCTGGCGAGCTGGCGCGCCCGTTATCCCGGGCACCCGGCGCTCGAGATTCTCTCGCGGGAATTTCCGACACCGCTGGCCGCCGTCGCCCCGGGCGGACGCGTCGCGCTGCTGTTGCCGCTGACGGGCCCGGCCACCGATCAGGCCGCGACCGTTCGCGATGGCTTTCTGAGCGCCTACTATCAACTGCCGACCGCGGGCCGCCCGGAATTGCAGCTCATCGATACGGCCGCGCTCAGCGGACCCGCGGCTATAGCGCAGGCACGCGCCGCAGGCTGCAATTTCATCGTCGGGCCTCTCACGCGCGATGACGTCGCGGCCGTGGCCGATACAGGCCCGCAGAGTGTGCCGGTGCTGGCGCTGAATTTTCTACCCACAAACCGCAGCGCGCCCAGCGGCATGTTCCAGTTCGCACTCTCGCCTGAAGAGGAGGCGCAGCTGGTCGCCCGCCGCCTGCTGGCCGACGGGCATCGCCGCGGCATCGCCGTGGTCCCGCGCGATGATTGGGGCAATCGCGTCATGGAGGCCTTCACGCACGAGCTGCTGGCCGGTGGCGGCAGCCTGATCGGCATCGCCACCTATGATGCGGCTAGTCATGATTATGGCGACGCGCTGCGCAATGTGCTGCGAGTCGACGACAGCACGGGCCGCCACGAGCGGCTGCAGAGCGTGCTCGGCACTAAGCTGAATTTCGAGCCGCGCCGCCGCGCCGACATCGAATTCGTATTCATCGCCGCACCCAGCGCGACCAACGCCCGTCTGATCGCGCCGCAGCTGAAGTTTTTCTACGCCGGGGACATTGCAAGCTACTCGCTTTCAAATGCCTATGAGCCAGACTCCACGGCCTCGAATCAGGACATCGACGGACTGATCTATCCAGACATGCCATGGATGATCAGCGGCGACAGTGGCGTGGATGAGATCCGCAATGCAATTGCGCAGGCCTGGGAGACTCGCGCCGCCTGGCGCAGCCGGCTGTTCGCCTTTGGCTACGATGCCTGCCAGCTCATGCTCGCGATGGCCGCGCCCGGACGCAATCCGGCCGATGTGCGCGTCGCCGGATTGAGCGGAGAATTGCATTTCGATTCCGCCCGACGCGTGTCGCGCGACCTAATCTGGGTTCAGGTCCGCAACGGCGAGCCCAAAAGGCTCAGCCCCGCCGCCGCCGACTAACCGCGCATTGTTGCCTTAACGCCGCGCATTTGCGCGCGCCGCACGCCCACGCCCGCCGCATACTGGCTGCTCATGCAACGCACAGCGGGAGCAGGCCATCGATCGGCAGCAAGCCGGACGCGCCGCTGAAGCGCGCGCCGCGCAGGCGCTGCAGCAGGCGGGCTTCACGGTACTCGCACGCAATTTCCGCTGCCGCCTGGGCGAGCTCGACATCGTTGCACGGCGCGCGCAGCTGCTGGTGATCGCCGAGGTGCGGCTGCGCTCGCGCCAGGAATTCGGCGGTGCCGCTGCGAGCATCAATCCTGCCAAGCGCATGCGCATCATTCGCGCCACGCGCTTTCTGCTGCGCACGCAGCCAGCGCTGGCGCGGCTCGCGGTACGTTTCGACGCTCTGCTGCTGAGCGGCGCCGACAGCCCGATCGAGTGGATCGAGGCGGCGTTCGAAGCTTAAGTTACTTGACGACCGTGAGTTTCGCGCGTCGCCCCTCGCTCGGCGTTGACGGCGGCCGGTCCGGCTCGGTAGGTGCATCGGGCGGAGTCGGCTCGCCCTCGGCTTCCGAGAAGATCATGCCTTCGCCGGTTTCACGCGCATAAATGCCGAGCACCGCCGACATCGGCACGTGCACGTGATGCGCCACCCCGGCGAAGCGTGCGTCAAATTCGATGCAGTCATTCTTGAGCTGCAGACGCTGGGTCGCCGTCATGGACAGATTCAATACGATCTTGCCGTCCTTGATATAGGCAGATGGCACCTGCACACCCGCGCGCAGCGCGTCGACAATCACATGCGGCGTGTGTCCGCCATCGCTGATCCATTCGTGCATGGCACGCAGCAGATAAGGACGGCGCGATATGCTGCCACCAGCCCCCGTGGCCTTGCTGGGCGGCATCACGCGGGCCTCATTTCGAGCTCGGCTTCCGAAAGGCTCGCGCGAAAAGCCGGCCGCGCGAACATGTTGCCGGCGTAGCGCGCCAGGAACTGGGCCTGAGGCGGCAGTTCGATTTCGTAGCGCGGCAAGCGCCACAGAATCGGCGCGATGCTCGCATCGACGAGGGAGAACTCATCGCTCAAGAAAAACGGCTTGACCTTGAACACATCGGCGCTCTGCAGTATCGCATCGCGCAGAATTTTCTTATTGCGCGCCGAGTGCTTGTTGTCGTGATCTTCGTCGATCTGCTGCGCGAGTGCGTACCAATCGCGCTCGATGCGGTAGAGGGCCAGGCGAAATTGCGCCCGCAGTATCGGATCGACTGGCATGAGCGGCGGATGCGGAAAGCGCTCATCCAGATACTCGATGATCACACGCGAGTCGTAGAGCACCAGGTCCCGGTCCACGAGCGTGGGCAGGCTGTGGTATGGGTTGAGGTCGAGCAGGTCCTCGGGATAGCGTCCCGGCACTACCTCGATTATTTCGATCTCGACTCCCTTCTCCGCCAGCACGATCCGGGTGCGATGGCTGTGCGGCTCACCGGGTGCCGAGAACAGCGTCATGATCGAGCGGCGACTGGCCACGAGTCAGTTCCCCTTAAGCGCTATTGCCGTTCCGGGGAATCAGGCCGCACCAGGCGCAGCGACAGCTCAATGCACGTCTTTCCAATATTCCTTCTTCAACTGATAGCTGAGCACGGTCAGCAGCAGCAGAAATGCAACC
>JBEKWD010000291.1:0-4662 GCA_049513435.1 Steroidobacteraceae bacterium
CGCGCGGCGCATTGGATCGCGACCTTGCAGGTGCATCCGGGTGCGCAGGCGACGCTATTGGCCGTGCGCGCATTGCCCGACGCGCAATTGAGCGCTGCCGATCGCAGCACGCTCGAGGCCCTGGCGCTATTGCTCACCGATGCGGCGAGCGAGCTGCAACTGGTGTTCGCCGAGAGTGGACAGGTCGATTACGTTTACAAGGCGGCAGCGGCCCGCCAGGCTCTGAGCGAGCAGGGCGAGCCCAGCGAGATCGCGCTGCGGGCCAGCGGTGCGCTGCGCCATCTGTTGATCGATGAGTTTCAGGACGTCTCGTTCGAGCAATTCGAGCTGGTGCGCGCCCTGACCGTCGGCTGGGAACGCGGTGATGGGCGCAGCCTCTTCATCGTCGGTGACCCGATGCAGTCGATCTATCAATTCCGCGAGGCCGAGGTCAGCCTGTTTCTGCGCGCACGCGATTACGGTGTCGGCGACATCAAGCTCGAGTCGGTGCAGCTAAGACAGAACTTTCGTTCGCGCGCGCCCCTGATCGCCTGGATCAATGCGCACATGGCGCAGCTGTTCCCGCAAGAGGACGACGCGCGCCTAGCGGCCGTACGCTACCTTCCATCCGTGCCGGCGGCGGCCCCGAGCGCCACGCACGAGGCGGTGACGCTGCATCGGCTTGATGCCGCTGACCGACAGGCCGAGGCGCTGCGCGTGCTGCAGATCGTGCGTGATGCGCGTGCTCGTTGCCCCGAAGCATCGATTGCCGTGCTGCTCGCCAGCCGCCGTCATGCCGCACCGATCGTGGCGCAGCTGCGCGACGCGGGCTATGCGCTGCGCGGCGTAGATCTCGAGCCGCTGCGCGATCGGGCGGTGATCCGCGATCTGTGCGCGCTCGCCCGCGCCTTGCAGCACGGTGCCGATCGCAGCGCCTGGCTGGCGCTGTTGCGCGCTCCCTGGTGCGGACTGAGGTTGAGCGAGCTCGAGCTGTGGCTGGGGGCCGGGCAGGACGTTGGCGACGTGTTTGCGGCGCTTAGACTGCTTATCCAGAGCAGCGTTGGCACGCAAGATCCGGCGCTCGATGAGGCTCGTGCGCGCATTGCTCGCGTGTGCAGCGCGCTCGAGCCGGCGATCTCCGGAGCCGAGCGCGGCCGTGCGCTTTGGCAGCGAGTCGAGCGCACGTGGCTGCGTCTGGGCGGGCCCGCCGTGTACCCCAGTGCGATTGATCGGCTCGATGCACATCGTTTCATCGATGCACTGGCGCTGCATGATGATCCGGAAAGCCTGATTGGCGATGTCATGACCCGCAGCACCGAGCAACTGTATTCCGCGGCACCGCCCCAGCCCGGGGCCATCGAGATCATGACCATCCACGCCGCCAAGGGTCTGGAGTGGGACGTCGTCATCCTGCCGAGCCTGGGTCTCAGGACCGCGACCGATCCGGATCCGCTGTTGCATTGGCTCGAGCTGCCACGAGCGGGCGAGGGCACCGATCTGCTGCTCGCACCGATCCGCTCATCCGAGAAAGAGCCTGTGGGCTCGCTCGCGGCGTACATCAAAGCGCTGCGGCGCGAGCGACAGCGCCTCGAGCGCGTGCGGCTGCTGTACGTTGCGGCCACGCGCGCTCGCAGCGCACTGCATCTGCTCGCTGCGCTCGCAGCGCCGGCCGCCGGTCGTAGTGCCGCACCCACACCGGGATCGCTGCTGGAGATATTGTGGCCCTCGCTGGCCAGCGAGTTCCTTGCGCTGCCCAGCCCGACGCTCGATTCAGCTACGGGCGCGATGGCATCGGAGCCAGCGGCGCATCTGAGCGCGCCGCCGCTGAGGCGATTGCCGGCAGCATGGTCGTTGCCGACAGCACCTGTGCCACCCACGGCGCAACGTCTGCCGCTGTCCGTGCGCACCATGGCGCAGACACCTGAATACAGCTGGGTCGGACTCACCGCGCGCGCGGTCGGGACCATTGTGCACGCCGAATTGCAGCGCCTGGCAGCGGCCTCGACGCTGCCCGAGGCGCCCACCTTCGAGCGCAAGCCGCACGACTACAGTAGCTGGCTTGCCGAATTGGGCGTACCGGCTGCGCAAGTGCCAGCTGCGCAGGCCCGCATACGCGAGGCGTTGCTGCGAACCCTGAGCGACCCGAGTGGCCGCTGGTTGCTATCGAATACGCACGCCCAAGCGCACAGCGAGTGGCGGCTCACGGGATTGCACGAAGGCCGTGTGGTCAGCGTCATCTTCGATCGCATGCTGATCGACGCTCAGGGTCAGCGTTGGGTCGTGGACATCAAAACCAGCACGCATGAGGGCGGCGCCCTCGAGCAGTTTCTCGAGAACGAGGCGCAACGTTACCGCCCGCAACTTGAGCGCTACGCGGCACTGGCTGCGCAGCTCGGCGGCGAGCCGGTACGCGCGGCGCTGTACTTTCCAATGCTCGGCGCGTTGCGCGAGCTCAGCGTATGAGCAAGGGCTGTGCGGTGGGCGATAATCAGAGCGTACCGGCCAGCGTGAACGCATAGCGCCCCTGCGCATCGGGCGGACCCAGCAATTGCAATGCCTGCTGCAGATCGGTGCTGGCGCCGCCGCGTGGCGCGACTGTGCCGGAGATTTCATATGCGCCGTCGCCTGAGAGCTGCGCTTGCCCCTGGAGCGACAATGGGCCGGCGATATCACGCAGCGCACCCACGATGGGTCGAGTGCCATCTGCTGCATCGAGGGCCGGTGCCGGAACATCGAGCTCGACACTGCCGAGGTCGGCCGGCGGCTGCACGCATCGCAGCTGCAGTAGCCGCGCGCGGCCTTGTAGTGCGCTCAGCCGCCCGTGGCGCACAGCCGCACGCTCAATCGCAAGCTCCAGCGAGCCGCTCCAGCCCGGCGGGAATAGGCTCAATCCATTCTCTAATGGCAGGCGCACCTCGAGGCCTTCAATGTCCAGCTCGCCGTCGATATGCGCTGTGAGTCGAGTTTGACCCACTGCGCGCGGATCCTGACTCACCAGATCGAGGATCAGGCGCGCGCGCAGCAGTCCCGCGGGGCGCGTGGTCCAATGCACGTCGGACAGCGTGAGCGCGCCACTGCGCAATACACCGCACGAGCCGCCCCAGATCGTGCCGCTGGGGGACTCGCACAGCAGAGTAGGCGCAAGCAGGCTCGCCACCAGGCCTGCCGGTAGGCGCGCCAGCACGGTTAGCGCGAATATCGCGACGGCCAGGCTGAGCGCGCTCTTCAGCGACATCAGTGCGCCAGCACGAGACTCGCATTGACGGTTCCGACGTTGTTGCCCGCATCCACCACGGCCGAGTCGACCCGTACGCCGTAGCTGTCGCGCAATTGCGCGAGCCACGTCACCAGGGCATCAAAAGGGGCCTGTTCGAGGTGGACGCTCAGCCCGCCATTGCCGCTCGGCTGACTGCCTGCCAGGGCATGTTCGAGTCCAGACTGGCGCGCCGTGCGATCAATCAGCACGACCAGGGATTCGTGCAGTGGCGGTGGCGCGCTCGACTGCAGGCCCGCAAGCTGCGGGGCCACGGAACGCAGCCAGAGCAGATCATCGCGTTTGCTCTCCACGCGCTGCTGAACGGCATTGAGACTGTGTCGCAAGGGCAATACCACGGCCAGCACGAACAGCAGCACCGCGCCGATGGCCCCTACCAGCACGATACGCCGCTCACGGGGGCTCAGCGCCGAGAAACGTTGCAGCAGAGGCTCGATCATGGGTGCGGGCGGCTCATTTAGCGCTGCCGCGCATCTGGATGCGGCCTTCATAGCCCGCTCCCGACGCACTGCCTGAGGTCAGCTCAGCTTGCCAGCCGTTATGGCGCAAGCTCTCATCCACGTGCTCCAGGCTCGCCGCGTCGCGAGCCTTGAGCTTGAGCTCCATACCGCCCTCGCGAAAGCTCAGGGCCTGCAATGAGGTGCCGTTGGCGCCCCCGAGCGCCTGAGCCAGCGCTGCGAGAGCAGACATGAAGCCGGAGCCAGCGGCATCGCCCTGCGCCGCGAGCAGGCGCTTCTCGATGCGTGAGCGCATCCCGCTCTGCACCGATTCGCCCGGCAAGGCGCTGTGCACGAGCGTACCGATGGCCGCATCCAGCGCACGCTCACTGCGCTGCTGCTGGAATAACTCGAGTGCGAGTCCGCCCACATGCACAGCGAATAAGGCCACGGCCAGGATGGCCGCGAGCCGCCAGCGCTGCCAGCCGCTGCCGAAAGAAGTCTTCGGAGCGTACTCGCCACTGAGGCGCGAGCGCCGCTGCCAATCGTGCGGGGAGGCGTAGAAAATGAAATGCTCGCTCGCCAATCCGGTCTCGAACACGGCCTCAAGCGCGGCGCCGACATCGTCCGCCGGCACGGCCTGAGTGAGCTGGCCGGCGCGGCGCACCCAGAGCGAGTCGGCCTCGAGCATCAGCACCGTGTGGCCCGGATTTTCCGGCAATAGCGATGACTCGGCACATAACGCCGTCGCCTCGATGCCGGCTGCATTGAGCTCCTGCAGCCATCGGCTCATGAGAGCTCGCGTCACGACCGCAACGGCGGTACGCCCCGTGGTCGCATCGCGCTCGCCGAGCGCAAAGTGCAGCGTCTCGATATCGGCCGCGAGCTGCTCCTCGAGCGCATAGGCGACCACCTGCTGAGCACGCACGGCGCTCTTGAGCGGCAACTCCACATCCGTCAGCAGTACATCGC
>JBEKWD010000292.1:0-4205 GCA_049513435.1 Steroidobacteraceae bacterium
GACACCGGCGAATCGAATACATCTACGGTAACTGTGACTGACTAGCGTGAGAGGCCCAGAGTGGCTTGTTAAAGTGCACGAGTAGTCCATCCCAGCGGGTACGCCAGGCAATCTCACCGCCGGCGGGAGTTGCACTTGATTCCACGTAGTTTATTCGAAGCCGCGCTATCGGCGCTGCTGCTGCTTGTTGTCCCTGTGAGTCAGGCCGCCACGGCTTCACAGCCAAACCCGCCGGTTCAGGTATGCGTCAACAATAGTTGTGTGACGACAAGTACAGCGGGCGGCAAGATCAAGTGGCATCCAGGGCACTACATGGCCTCTTACACCGTGCTTGGGCCGGGCGAGACCATCTCTACGATACAAGGTGAGTTGAACGATCTGACTACTTCCGTGAAGACCCTGGGGTTGCCGATCAAAGGCTACCGCGTGCTCCTGGAGTGGTCGGCTGTCACCGACACCGTCCAAGGCTCCGATAACTGGGCGCTACTCGACTCTATCGTTGCCTACTGCGCAAACCTCGGCGTTCAGGTCGTTGTCACTCTTTTGCCGGGGTCATTTAACACCGGTCATCTCACTTCCGCTCCAGGATCCTGGATCGGTGTGCCAACCTACATTCTCAATAACCCGCAATACGGACCTTCCCCAGTCTCGGGTAGTTACGGCTGGTGGGGAACCGCTCCTAATCAAACGAGCAACGTCGGGCCGGGCATAGCGGCGATGTGGCGCACGCCAGGAGAGTACGGCGGCACCGCGTCTGTCGCCACTGAGTATGCGAACACTCTGGCGGCCATCGGGGCACGCTATAACGGCAACGCGAACTACGAAGCCACGATGGTACCTGAAGACGCGTGGATGAGTTCGGTTACAGAATTCGCCCCGGGATCTGACTACAACTCGACGACTATGATTGCCAACTTGAAGACCGTCCTTACCGCTGCGGTGAATTCGCACCCGAATACCTCGGTCATCATGGAGAACACGTGGCTGAATACCTCGGACGCTGCGGAAGAGTTCGAGCAGTGGATGATGGCGAACCGCGTGGCAGCGGGCGCGGCCGACACGGTAGGCCAAACGGCGTTCACTCCTGGTCAGAACGGACAACCCACTGGTTATCTCAACCCCACTACTGCGCTCGGATTGGCATGGGGACTAGAGGCCTACTTAGGGGTCACTACGCAGAACGGTGGAACCTGGGCGTATCCGGGTCCCGGCACAAGCTATCGGGAACAAGGTTATCGAGCGATGCTCGACATCGAAGCGCAAGAGCTGATCGGTCACTACTACAACGGCTGGACGACGCCAGAAGGCGGCTTGAACGGTACGATCACAGGCACCAATATGGATGGTTTTACGCCGCTGGATTTTATTCAAGCGGCCAATCAAACCTATGGGGCCTCACACCTGTTCTGGACGCACTTCTTCGGCACTGAGCAATTTGGGAGCCCAAGCTTCGCCTGTCCGACTGGCACGAAGTGGAGCAACCTTCAGTACACGCTCGCCGCCAACCCGCTGACCACGACCGGCTACCCGAGTAATTATCCGTAAGCGGTGGCCGGGCGGATGGTAGGCGCGAGACATGCCAACTGGCGGCGCAAAGCGTCGTCCCACAGCTGAGCCCAACTAGACCTACGTCATCGCAAGACCTACGTCTTCGCAAGACACTGCGTCGAGCTCGCTAGCCTCCCCGCCGACAAGCATCAAGGTATTGGCCTATGGCGCGGTCGTCCATGGCCATTAGGCTATGCGTGCCCATTCCGGGCTTCCTTCCGGGGTAAACATGACTAGCCTGATTTCGTCCGGCTCCGCTGCGAGTGGGCAATATCCCTTCGAGTCCACACAAGCCAATTTGCCTCCGGAGCTGGACGACGAGGTCGGCAATCAGCTGAATGGCCGCGTGGTAGTCGTATCACCGCATTTGGACGATGCGATCCTGTCTTTGGGCTCTACGATACTCGGTGCGGTGAATGCAGGAGCAAAGGTCGAAGTACTCACCGTATTCGCCGACGTGGCATCTTCTGACGCGCCGGCCAGTGACTGGGATCGACAATGTGGGTTTTTGACGGAGGGACAGGCCGCCAACGGGCGTCGCGAAGAGGATCGCCGCGCGTGCTCAATCCTGGGGGCGGAGCCACGCTGGCTGAATTTCGGATCGGAGTGTTACCAGAGACGTGGAAGCGATGACGATATCTGGGCGGCGGTGACATCCGCCATCCGCGGCGCAGACACAGTGCTCATTCCCGGCTTTCCATTGGTACACTCGGACCACGCTTATTTGACCAAGCTATTGCTCAGCAAAGGATTGAATGGTCACCGAGTCGCCCTTTATTTAGAGCAACCATATGCGTTCGCACTAAAGAAGGCCCCAGGTAGTTCCGCGGTGGCACCGGCGCTTGAGCTGGTTATTACAAGGTCTTTGGCGTGGACACACATGCGCACACCTCGAAAAGATCGCCGAGCAAAGGCGCGAGCGGTGCGCTCCTACCGGTCTCAGCTTTTTCATCTTGGGTTACGGAACCTGGGACTTCAGAGAATGCTGTGGCGCGAAGCGGCGCACGGAGGCGAAGCAATTGCCTGGTTGGGTGGCGGATGGTAGGCGCGAGTGGGATCGAACCACCGACCACCACCATGTCAAGGTGGTGCTCTACCACTGAGCTACGCGCCTGCAATTCGGGGCCGGAACGATAACCGAGCGCGCCGGTCACCACAACATCCTATCAGGCACCCTTGCGCACCCTCGGCGCGACGACATCACCCGGCGCACCTGAGAGGGCCGCCCCAGCCTTTGCCGGCATATCATACGAAGTCGCCACGCCTGCAGCGAGATCGAGCGTTCGCAGCTGCTCGATCTGATCGCGTAGCGAAGCGGCCTGCTCGAATTCCAAGTTGCGCGCGCGACGATACATGTCAGTCTCGAGGCGCTTGATTTCGCGCGCGAGGTCCGCGCTGCTGCGAAACCTGCCCGACCCGCCCTGCGTGGCCTCCTCGTCGCGCACGCGGCGTGCCGCCGCACGCCGAGCGGAGGGCCCACCGGTGTGCGCTCCTTCCATGATATCGGCAACCGGCTTCACAATCGTGCGCGGCGTGATGTCGTGCAGCGCATTGAACTCGAGCTGTTTGGCGCGCCGGCGCCCGGTCTCAGCCATGGCCCGCTGCATCGAGCCGGTTATCGTGTCAGCGTAGAGAATCGCGCGGCCATGCAGGTTGCGCGCAGCGCGGCCCATGGTCTGGATCAGAGAGCCCTCGGAACGCAGAAAGCCCTCCTTATCGGCATCCAGGATCGCCACCAGAGCGACCTCGGGCATATCCAGTCCTTCCCGCAACAGATTGATGCCCACGAGTACGTCAAAGCGCCCCAGACGCAGGTCTCGTATAATCTCCACGCGCTCGACGGTCTCGATATCAGCGTGCAGGTAGCGCACTTTGACGCCATGTTCGTGCAGGTAATCGGTCAGATCCTCGGCCATGCGCTTGGTCAAAGTCGTAATCAGCACGCGCTGATTGAGCGGCACGCAGCGGTGAATCTCCGACAGCACGTCATCGACCTGCGTGCGCACCGGCCGCACCTCGACCTCGGGATCCACCAGTCCGGTGGGCCGCACCAGCTGCTCGACGACCTGCGAGGATTTGCGCGCTTCATAAGGACCGGGCGTCGCCGATACGAAGATCATTTGAGGCGCAAGGCGCTCCCATTCCTCGAATTTGAGCGGCCGGTTATCGAGCGCAGAGGGTAAGCGAAACCCGTACTCCACCAACGTTTCCTTGCGCGAGCGATCACCGCGGTACATCGCTCCAAGCTGCGGAATCGTCTGATGGCTCTCATCGACCACGAGCAGTGCATTGGGCGGCAGATAGTCGTACAGGCATGGCGGCGGCTCGCCCGCTTCGCGGCCCGACAGATAACGAGAGTAATTCTCAATGCCCGAGCAATAGCCGACCTCTTTGATCATCTCGAGGTCGAATAATGTGCGCTGCTCGAGCCGTTGGGCCTCGACGAGTTTGCTTTCTGCATACAGTGCCGCCAGGCGCTCGCGCAGTTCCTCGCGGATCAGATCGATCGCCTGCATGAGCCGATCGCGTGGCGTCACATAGTGGGTCCCCGGGTAGACGGTGTAGCGCGGAATGCGACCGATGAGTGCGCCGGTCAGCGGATCGATCAGCGTGAGGTTCTCGAGCTTGTCATCAAACAACTCGACACGCACCGCATC
>JBEKWD010000293.1:0-4171 GCA_049513435.1 Steroidobacteraceae bacterium
AGGCGCGCGCTGACGCGCGCGCGGGGCTGCCCAAGATCCAGTTCGTACGCACCGATCCGGACTCCACGCGCTACAAGCGTGAGGTCCAGGACATGTTCGGGGAGTTTGTTGGTAAACCGCTTGATCCAGACGCGCTCAAGCAGCGTGTCGAGACGCTCTATGGGCGTGGCGATCTCGAGCGGCTCGACTATCGCGTGGTGCAGGATCAAGACGGACGCGACGGCCTCGACTTTACGGCGGAACGCAATACCTGGGGTCCCAACTACCTGCGCTTTGGTCTGTCGTGGGAGGATGATTTCAAGGGTTACACGATCTTCAATGCGGCCGCCCGCATGGACTTCACCGACCTGAACTCGCTCGGCATGGAATCACGTTGGAGTATGCAGGTGGGTAGCTGGCCCCTGTTCGGCACCGAACTGTACGTGCCGCTGGACAATGTCGGACGCTTCTTCATTGCGCCGAACGCACAGGTCGAGGCGCACGATTTGCCGCAAGTTGAGGACGGCCGTCAGGTCGGCTTGTTTCGGATCAGCACGATTGAGGAGGGGGTCGATTTCGGCCGCGAGCTCGGGGATTGGGGTGAAGTGCGAGTCGGTGCGCTGGACTATCGCGGCAACTCGCACGTGAGCTTGGGTGATTTCAGTGTGCCGGCCTCAAGCTTTGACCTCGGCCAGTTTTTTCTACGCTTCGGATACGACACGCTCGATGCCGCCAATTTTCCGCACAGCGGTCAGGCACTGTCCACGCAGTTGAGCATCGAGGGCAATGGCGGTGGCGAGCAGGGTAGCAACCAGTTTACCTTGGATTACCGTGCGGCTCATTCCTGGGCAAAAAATACGCTCGGGCTCTGGCTCTCGAGCGGCAATACGATCGGTGGCAGTGAAACCAACGTTCGCAGCTTCTTTCCGCTCGGCGGCTTCATGAATCTCTCGGGATTGCCGACGCTTTCGATCGCCGGACCGCAATATGCGATCGGCCGATTGATTTACCTGCGTAGCGTCGGCAATGGAGGCGAAGGCATTCTGGATGTGCCGGCGTACGTGGGTATGTCGCTCGAAGCGGGAAACACCTGGGCGAGCCGCAGCGACATCAGCTTTGCCAACACGCGCAAGGACGCTTCCATATTCTTTGGTGCCGATACCTATATCGGTCCGGCCTACTTCTCGGTCGGCTACGACGCGAGCGGTGCGATCGCGCTCTATATATTCCTGGGGCGCGCGTTTTGAGCCGGCCCCTGATCCTAAAGGCCGCGACTGGCCGCCAGGTTCTCGACCTTTTCGAACACCAGCGACGGCTTATCGCCTATTCGGGAATACTCATGCCTGCGGCTCATGTCGAGCAGCTCGGCATCGCGCTCCGCCGCGGTCCGATACCAATGGACGCGGTACCATTCTGCACCCATGATCCGACTGAACGGATCGCCCGGGCGAAGGCTCACGCGAATTCCAAACGGTTTGGGGCCGCCGGGGATAGGCCGGCGCATATTCTGCGGTTGGCAGATAGCATTCATCAGCTTCATTATAGCGGGCAGCGGGAGAACAATGATGAAGGTGCCTGAGACGCATTTTGTAAGCGGTCATCGTATCCAGCCACCGTTTCCCGAAGGGCTCGAGCGCGCTGCGTTCGCGCTGGGCTGCTTCTGGGGCGCCGAGAAAACGTTCTGGCAACTCCCAGGCGTCTACGCCACTGCAGTCGGGTACGCCGGCGGCCATGCGACTGATCCGAGCTATGAGCAAGTATGTAGCGGACGGACCGGACATGCCGAGACGGTGCTGGTCATATACGACCCGCGGCGCGTCAGTTACGAGGAGCTGCTGCGAGTGTTCTGGGAATCACACGATCCGACCCAGGGCATGCGCCAGGGCAATGACGTCGGTACGCAATACCGCTCCGCCATCTATGCCTTTGACGACGCGCAACTGCGGGCTGCCGAGGAGTCCCGGCGCATCTACCAGCGGGCGCTGACAGCTGCGCACCGCGGGACCATCACGACCCAAATCCTGGCGGCGCCACCGTTCTTTTACGCGGAGGACTATCACCAGCAGTACCTCGCAAAGAATCCGGGCGGGTATTGCCCTGATCATTCGTGCGGGGTCAGCTTCAAATCCGCGGAGTTACAAGTGAGGGAGAAGGCGTGATCTTCGGTGTATCCCGATACCATCCGGAAGCCAATGGGTTACAAACCGTCCTCCTTAAGACCCTGCGTTTTCTGGAGGAAAACGCTGTGTGTTTTCGGCGTTGAGGTCTACCGGAATTCTACCGGTGTTTCGATCCGAGGAAAGTCCGCTGTCGATGGGCACGGCAATCCAACGCAGCTCCGATGAGCGGCGCAAGAGCAAGGACTCCGCGCGCAGCCGGCGATCAGGCATGAGAAGACGCCTCCTGACTTGGATCTGCGCGATGTTGTACGCAATGCAGGGCACGGCGGCGCTTTGCGCCGGCGGCGATGTCCAGCAGCCGGGGACGGCGGCCGGCATCCCGTGTCGCGTCGACACAGTTGCATACCACGGCTGGCAGGTCAGACAGGTGTCCAATAGATGGGTGAGGTTGCTCTTTGTGCCGGAAAATGGTGGAAGGCTCATCCAGGTAATCTTTGACGATCATCCGTTTCTGTTCGTGAATCCGAAATTCGCCGGCAAGCATCTATCGCCTTCGGCGAGCGAATGGTTCAACTACGGCGGGGACAAGGTGTGGGTGCTGCCGGAAGGCGGCCAGGATGAGAGGCATTGGGTTGTGAAATCAGACGCGCTCGATGACGGTACCTACACCTTTCAGCTGGTGCGGCAGGGCGAGCGTTGCGAGATAAGGCTGAGCGGACCCGTGGATCCCCAGACGGGCCTGCAGCTGCAGCGCACGGTGAGCCTCGGCAGTGACTCCCCGGCAATTGATTTTCAGGCCGTGATGAAGAACGCCACCGGCCATCCGATCGAGTGGTCCATTCAATCGGTCTCTCAGTACGACACCAGTGATGCAGCAAGTGCGGGGCAGCAGAACCGGACCTTCTGGGGATTCGCTAGGGCGAATCCAGCGAGCAGTTATCTGGACCAGTACCACGTCCGAACAGGCCCGGCGGAGAACTCTGCAGCCCAGGTGCGCGACGATGGTAACTTCGCCGTACACTATGTACCGCTGGCCTCGGAGTTATGGGTGGACTCCAAAGAAGGCTGGCTCGCGGTGGTGGACGGTGCCAGCCGCTACGCCATGGTCGAACGCTTCCGCTACGACGGCACGCGGCCCTATCCCGGAAAGGCATCGCTCATCTTCTATTCTAATGGCCCGCAGCTGCAGCAGCGCGCCGACGGCTCGACCACCTTCGAGGCGATCGACCAGGTCCGGCCCGACTATTACATGGAAGCCGAACTCAACTCCCCGGTCGTGCGACTCGAGCCAGGGGAGGAATATCGTTTTGACACCCGTTGGTACCCGACCCGGGCCGACGCCGACTTCAAGAATGTCACCGACGCCGGCGTGATCCTCGAGCCGCTGCGCGCGGTGCGGGAAGCGACGGGCAGCAAGATCGTGCTCACGGGCTCCTTCGGGGTTCTGTTCCCCGGCAAGCTCGTCGCACACTACTATGACGCGCAGGGGACAGCCCTGGGCGCACAGTCGCTCATCGACGTCGACCCGACGACCCCAGTGGTGCTGCGAAGCGCGGTCCATGATCCCGGAGCGGCCGGCAGGATTTCCCTGCACCTCGAGGCACCCAGCGGACTGGACCAGGGGGCGCTCGGAGAGGCGCTGGTGCAATCGGCCATCGCCGAGCGGTGAGCGCTACCTGGCAGAGCGCAGCTTACGACGCACCTGTTTCCGACGCTCGATGTCTTCTAGCCGGCCGCACTGCCAAAAAATTGCTGTGTAGGATTCGACGGAACGGCAGCTTCGGAGCGGACCATCGGGCAAGTCCCGGCCAACATCGGTCGATCACCACAGCGAGTTAATCGCCCAGAACCGGACGTTCAACTGCCGCGCGGTAGCGTGTAAGTGCTCGAGCGGGTATTTAGTGAGGCCGGCTCAACTTTACGTGCGATATCGAACAGACGGTTCCCACCACGCGAGCGCTATCTCTCACGCGCCGCGTTGCGAGCACCCGTACTCGTGTACCCACCTACTCATTGGAGAGAGCCATGAGCGAAGATATCCTTAGCAGGGACTTTCAAGCCGAGACGATCAA
>JBEKWD010000294.1:0-4147 GCA_049513435.1 Steroidobacteraceae bacterium
CCGCGCTCGATTTGGCGCGCCGCCTGGAACTGATCACCGTCGCCGAGGGTATCGAGACGATGGAGGACTGGCGTCTATTGCAGGAATTCGGCTGCATGATGGGCCAGGGCTATCTGATCGCGACGCCGATGCCGGCTGGGGCGCTGCCGCAGTGGCTGAAGAGCCACAACTCCCGGTTGAACGAACTGCGTGCCTGAGCGGGCCGCTGTCCGCGCGTTAACAACCATGAACAAGATAGTCATCACCGATCACGAATTCGCGCATTTTCAGCGTTTCATCTACGCTGCGGCCGGCGTCACTTTGCCCGCGGGGAAGAAGACGCTGGTCGGCGGCCGCCTCGCCAAGCGCTTGCAGCAATACGGGCTCGGCAGCTACGGCGAGTATTTCCAGTTGCTATCGAGCGGGAGGGAGGCGCAGGAAGTGCAGACCGCGGTCGATCTGTTAACCACCAACGAGACCTCTTTCTTCCGCGAGCCGAAGCACTTCAAATTACTGCGCGAAGTGGCCATAACCGCACTCAGCCAGACGCAACCGTTTCGGGTCTGGTGCGCGGCGTGCTCCACGGGTGAAGAGGCGTACAGCATTGCTATGGTGCTCGCTGACTGCCTGGAAGGCGGCCCGTGGGAAGTAGTCGGCTCGGACATCAGCAAGCGCGTGCTCGAGCGAGCGCGCGGCGGGCACTATAGCGCGCAGCGCGCCGGGAAGGTCCCGCGGTCGTATTTGCATCGCTTCTTTCTGAAGGGCGTCGGTACCCAGCTCGGCACTGTGCTGGTCGATCGTGCCCTGCGCGAACGGGTGCGGTTCGTCCAAATCAATCTCGATGCGCCGCTGCCACATCTTGGTGTCTTCGATCTGATCTTCCTGCGCAACGTGATGATCTATTTCAACAACGACACGAAGCGCCAGGTCGTCGCGCGGGCGCTTTCGCTGTTGAAGGCTGGCGGATATCTCCTGATCGGTCATTCGGAAACGCTGAGTGACCTGACCACAGCCGTGAAGCTGGTGGCACCTTCCATCTACCGTAAGCCTTAAGCAAATGCGCCGCTCGAAACAGGCGATCGATATCTTCCTGCAGCCTGGCGAGTTTTTCGTTGCGCAAGGCAGTTGCAGAATACGAACGTTGCTCGGGTCATGTGTTGCGATCACCCTGTGGCACCCCGGCAGGTGCATCGGTGCGATGTCGCACTTCTTGCTCGCGACGCGTGGCCAGCGTCCGGTAGTCGGACTCGACGGCCGCTTCGGCGGGGAGGCGATGATGCTCATGCTGCGCGAACTGGCGTGGCTGGACGTGGATCCGATGCAATGCGAGGCAAAACTGTTCGGCGGCGGCAACATGTTCCCTCGCTGTCTCCCGGCACACTCACCGACGGTTGGCGAGCAGAACGGGGAGTGTGCGCACCGGCTGCTGCGAACCCACGGTATCAGTGTCGTTTCCGAGAGCCTATTCGGGGAGGGGCACAGGCAGATCATATTCGACGTGGCGAGTGGGCACGTCTGGGTGCGTCAGACTAAGCCGGTCACGTTCGGCATTGAAGAGTCAGCGTGATCCCTATCAAAGTCATGGTGGTCGACGACTCAGCATTGGTACGCCAGCTGCTGACCGCCTTGCTCGAGGCCGACCCGGGTATCAAAGTCATCGGCGCAGTTGCCGACCCGATTCTCGCTATGGCGCGAATGCAATCAATCTGGCCTGACGTTATCGTGCTCGACATCGAAATGCCGCGGATGGACGGCATCACCTTCCTCAAGAAGCTGATGATCGAACGGCCGACGCCCGTAGTGATCTGCTCAACGTTAACGGAAAAAGGTGCCTACACCACGATGGAAGCACTCGCCGCCGGGGCGATCTCAATCATTACCAAACCCAAGATCGGTGTGAAGCAGTTTCTCGTTGACTCATGCGACGATCTGGTTACGGCGGTCAAGGTTGCGGCGCAGGTCAACATCAAGCGCTTGAGCGCGAGCGGCGCGTCGGCATCACAGGCATCAAAGCGCACCGCGGACGTTATTCAGCCGTCCCCTGGAGACCGCGCGATGGTCAAGACGACCGAGCGGGTGATCGCAATGGGCACTTCCACTGGCGGCACGCGGGCGCTGGAGGCAGTGCTGACAACATTGCCGAGAGTATCGCCTGCTATCGTCATTGTGCAGCACATGCCGGCGAACTTCACCGCCGCGTTCGCCGCCCGCCTCGACAGCCTTTGCCAGATTGAGGTCAGGGAAGCACAAAACGATGATCGCGTCATACAGGGTAGAGCACTGGTTGCCCCCGGTGGCAAGCACATGCTGCTCAAAAGAAGCGGCGCGCAATATCACGTTGCGGTAGTTGACGGTCCCTTAGTCAATCGCCATCGCCCTTCGGTGGACGTGCTGTTCCGCTCGGTGGCCAAATTCGCCGGTGCGAACGCGCTCGGGGTCATCATGACCGGTATGGGCGATGATGGCGCAGCCGGTATGCTCGAGATGCGCAAGGCCGGCGCACACACGATTGCGCAGGATGAAGAATCCTGCGTTGTCTTCGGGATGCCCAAGGAGGCCATCAGGCGCGGCGCAGTTGAGAAAACGGTTCCATTGAGTGCGATAGGCAGAGAGATCTTGCAGCATGCCTAAAGACTCGGACCGAATCAGCGCAGGCCCCTCAGATCCCGCCACCCGTACTCAACAACTGCGGACCATCATTGATATTCAGTCAATGCTGGTATCCGTGGAGTTTGATCTATCCTCCTTTCTGAGGATAGTAGTGGAGCACGTCCAGCAGCTCACCAATGCGAGCGGGGCCGTAATTGAGCTTGTCGAGGACACCGACATGGTCTATGGGGCCGCCAGCGGCACGCTCGCCCCCCATGTCGGGTTTCGGTTGCCACGGGCAAATACTCTGTCTGGGCTCTGTGTTCAGACCAGGCAGATCCTGCAGTCAGTGGATACCAGTCTAGATCCGCGTGTGGATGCTGTCACTTGCCGCAAAATAGGGGCAGCTTCCATGATCGTCGTGCCCCTGCTGCGGCTCGGCGAGACGATCGGCGTACTGAAGGTGGTCTCCACGGTTTCTCATGCCTTCACGGAACAGGAGTGCCAGACGCTCGGGTTGATGGCTGGCCTTCTGGGTGCGGCGCTCGGTCAGCAAATGGAGATCGAAAAGCGCCAGCAACTGGAAAAACGACTCCAGTTCATGGCGCAGAACGATGGATTGACTGGCCTACCCAATCGGTCTCTGTTTGACGATCGCTTGGCGCAGGCCCTCAGACGCACCCATCGCACCCAAGGAGTGCTTGCGGTGATGTACATAGACATAGACTTCTTCAAATCGGTCAACGATCAATATGGGCATGCAGTTGGAGACGCCGTATTGCAAATATTCGCGGCCCGCGCGAGTGCTGTTATTCGCTCGGCTGACACGCTCGCGCGGCTGGGTGGCGATGAATTCGCTTTGATTGCTGAGAATCTTCGCACCTACGAGGATGCCGAAAACATCGCCGCCAAGCTCATCGCGGCAACGCGCGAGGCAATCGTGCTGCAGGACCAACAGCAACTTAATATTAGCGTGAGCATCGGCATCGCGTTGGCATTCGAAGTCACTGCCGAGTCGATAGCTCTACTCCGACAAGCAGACGTTGCGCTATACGAAGCAAAGAAAGCGGGGAGAAACTGTTTTCGGCGCGCTCCGAACTGACGAGTGGACCGTTAAAGGGAGTGGCAGTTGGCCGAGTATTCAAGCGACTGCATCCACTCAACACAATCAGCGCGTCAGCCGCGCGACAATCAAGGAAGATCAGCAAAAGGCTCTTTGTGGGAATGTTAACTTAAATATCCGCCAATTTGGCTCCCGCATCAGAGAGAAACAACAAACCCATAAAGCCCTACGCTACCGGAGCCTTTGAATTCGCGACGTAGGGCTCGTTTCACTGATGCGGGAAACACCAGTCTGAACAAGCGCCCGCAACTGCGACAAAACTGACGCAATGTCGTGATTGGCCCGTCGATTCGCTCCACGGTATCGTGAGAGGGACGGCTTAGCCTTAGGAATGTGAAGGCGGTCACAGGGGTGCACGCGGCTTCCACGAACTCACCGCCGAATGCGCGATAGCGTACGGACGCACCTGCACTGCGGGAACAATCTGCACCTTAGCTTTGCGCGTCAAGGTTCGAC
>JBEKWD010000295.1:0-4145 GCA_049513435.1 Steroidobacteraceae bacterium
TGCGGTGGCGGCTGCGAGTGCACCATTGGGTGGCATTAAGCTGCCGACGCTGCTCGCGGAGGTACTGCATCCGATCACCGGGTCCCGATCTGGCGGCGCGGAATTGTTGCAATTTCGTAGTCATACCCGTCATCCCTCGATAGCCCCTTCGCTGAGGGCCATCAGCACTATCTCGCTGGTACAGAAGCTGCATTGGGTCTTCCCAAATGGCGGGCGCAATCGTCACCGCATCATATAAGTAACAGGGAGTTACGATGGCTCGACTACTGACTGCGATTTTGGCGGTGGCGCTGCTGCACTTGAGTCCGGCTTTCGCGGATACCGATGCCGAGCAGCAGACCACTGAGTCGACCAGCGGTGCGACCGCCCCGGCCACCACTGTGGTCGCCCAGTCCGCCCCGAGCGGCGACCTGGATGAAATCGTCGTGAACGGCATCAGGCGAGGAGATCTGATCCTCCCGACCACTGTATCGTCGGATTCGGCATTCGGGCTGGACCTCGGCGTGATGGACACGCCGCGCAACAATACCCTGTTGTCGAAAGCTCAGCTCGATGCGCTCAATGTGCAGAATCCGGGAGGTTTTTCCTATCTGACATCGAGCAGCTATTCCGATGCGTCATTCGGCCAGCCGAATGTGCCGCGCATCCGCGGTCAGTACGCCGATATGTATTTCAACGGCATGCGCGACAGCTTCACGCTCAACGGCTATGGCGCTCCGATCAGTTTCAACAGCGTGGATTCCATCGACATCATCAAGGGACCGGCGAGCGTCCAGGCCGGACCCGGAGCGGGCGTGGGCGGAGAGATCGATATCACCACCAAGATGCCCTCGTTCGTAAAGCCGATTCAGGATTACAACCTTGAGTTTGACACTCAGCAAAAGCGCATCGCGTCCTTCGATGTCGGCGCGCCGCTGACATCGGATATTGCTGCACGCGTGAGCTTCACCGAAAACGACAGTGGCAGCTATTACTACGATATGTTCTTCCACCAGCAGTCGCTGTTTGCCTCCCTGATCGACCGGGTGACGCCGCAGTACTCAATCCTGTTCACAGCTGGCTTCGAGAACACCACGTACCGCGAAAACGACGGCATCAATCGAGTCAATCAGCAACTCATCGATAACGGCACCTATCTCACCGGCGGCGTCGTGGGTGGGCCTTCGAACATTTTGGGCTTCGGGTCAGAGATCGACCTGACCGGATCCACGCAGCTCAACCCGCGGACCATCATCGACGAGCCGGACGGTACCGGCGCGCACTCCATGCACATCAAAGGACAGATCATCCAGACGTTCAACGCTACGGATGCTTTTACTATCGTCAACAATACGTTCTACGATTTCATGAATCGCTACAACCAAACCGAGGACTACTACGCCGATACGGCAAAAAACAGCTATACCATCGAGAACAAGACCGACTTCAAGGTCAAGTTCGGTACCGGAGGAGTGAGCCACGAACTCGATGCCGGTTTCACGTACCGTTATGCCCATGTGCTGGACATTCAAAACTTCGTGAACGAGCCGGTGAGCATCTTCGACCTGTCAGCCAACCCGAGCACCTGGGTGTTCCCCGGCTCCCTGCAAGCCGCAGGCGGGGCGCTACCCTACACTGCAGCCTTCAATAATCCTCAATACGGACTGCCGGGACGTTTTCAGGGGCCTCTGGGCCCAGACGGGTATTTTGTCGGGGGATTTTTGAACGGCACGGCTGATTCCAATCTGCAGGACGCGGCGATTTTCCTGGAACATCGGATGCAGTTCTCGCCCCAGTGGAGCGTGTTGTACGGCCTGCGCGGCGACCTGGTGCAGTTGAACTACTCCGACCCGCTCGGCGGCGCGGATTACGGCGCACCCCCTGGTCTCTCGACATTGCCCCAAAGTGCGTCCACCGCCTGGTATGGTCTGTATAACGGCAACATCAGTCTGGTGTACAGCCCGACATCGCATATCTCCACCTACCTGACGTACAACAAAGCGCAGTACGTGCTGCCCACTGCCAATGACGGCGCCGTTGCAACCTGGGGGGAGGATCCGACCAATCAGTTGCGACAGAATACCCTGTTGGAAGAAGGGGGCGTGAAATTCGACCTGTTCGACAAGCGGCTGTTCATCTCTACCGCAGGTTTCTACCAGGAGCGCACCATCACCACCGGCCCGGGTGGACTCGCTGATACCCTGGCTCACATCAAGGGCGCCGAGATTGAGGCCAACTTCCAGCCGAATCCGCATTTTTTCGCCACTGCGAGTTACTCCTATCTGCATACCACGCTCGATGCACCTGCGCCCTTCTACAACTTTCCGGCACAACCGGGGTTCAACAATGATGGTGCCGGCGTATCCCTCTTCCCGGCGAGCGAGATGTTCCTGCCGAACCAGACGTTTCAGGACCCAGGTGTGCCACAGCAGCTATTCAACGTGCTCGCCAATTACAAGCACGAATCCGGGTTCGGTGCTCAGGCGAACATTCAGGTCACGGGACCCGTCGCGGTGACTCAATCGGGTTATCTCAATCTGGCGGCTATCGAGAACCCGGCGAATTTCGGTTTCCCAGGACTTTCGGCGTCGCAGCTGGCCTACTTCACAGCCAATGGTGGCTACTACCAATCGCCGATGATCCACTGGCAATACACCTTAAATGCCGCGGTGTTCTACAGCTTTCTTCAGAAATACACGGTCAAGTTCTCGGTCTACAATCTGACCGACCGGCAGAACTGGACCAACGATATTCCGTTTTACGGTAATGATTTTATCACTCGTCAGCCGCCGCGCGACTACGACTTGAGTATTAGCGCTAGATTCTGATAGCGGCATGTTCGCCATGCGCCCGCCGAGCCCTTAGAATGCGCGCCGGAGGGGGTATCCGATGCGCAAGCCGATCATTCTCGCGACTTCATGCGCGCTGTTCGGCGCCGCCCGGCTGCTCGCGCAGGCAATAAGCCCGCCGGCTGCGCCAGCCGTGGGCAACGTCACGATCGACGTCGACCTTGCCAAGACCATCGGCCCGTACGAACTGCTGTACCCGTGGTTCGGTTACGACGAGGCCAACTACAGTACCCAGACTAACGGCCGAGCCTTACTGCGCGAGCTGCATGACTTGAGTCCCGTGCCGGTCACCATTCGTGTGCATCATCTCTTGACCTCCGGTGACGGCGTTGCTGACCTCAAATGGAGTTCGACCAACGTCTACCGCGAGGACACGGACGGCAAGCCGGTGTACGACTTCACGATTCTCGATGGCATCTTCGATGCCTATCAGCAGGCCGGTGTGCGGCCCCTGGTCGAGCTGGGATTCATGCCGAAGGATCTGGCGGCCGATTTGCCGGACCAGCACCTGCCGTATCAGGTGCACTATCCGCAGAATACGACCTCAGGAGCGTCCAACAATCCGCCCAAGGACTATGCCAAATGGGGCGAGCTGGTTCGCGTTGTCACGGCTCACCTGGTGCAGCGATACGGCCGAGACAGCGTACTGCAGTGGTACTTCGAGGTGTGGAATGAGCCGAACATCAGCTACTGGCATGGCACTGCCGAGGACTATTGGAGACTGTACGACTACGCCGTGGCCGGCGTGCGCGCCGCATTGCCCGGGGCGCGGGTCGGCGGTCCGGCGAGCACCGGGCCGGGTGATGCGGCAGCCTACAAATTCCTGGATGGTTTTTTAGCCCACGTGACTGCGGGCAAGAGCGCGGCGAGCGGTCAGCGTGTGCCGCTTGATTTCATATCATTCCATGCCAAAGGCCGCCCGCAGATCGATCAGGGTCGCGTCACCATGGGAATCGCCAAGGAGCTGACGGACGCCGACAAGGGATTTGAGATCATCGCCAAGTACCCGCAACTGCGTGGGCTGCCCATCATTCTGAGCGAGGCTGACCCTGAGGGCTGCGCGGCCTGCTCGAGCAAGGTGAACCCTGCGAACAATTACCGCAACGGCACGCTCTATCCGGCCTATACGGCTGCGGCCTACAAGGGGCTGTTCGACTTGCGCGATCGCCGCCACGTCAATCTCAGCGCCATGCTCAGCTGGGCGTTCGAATTCGAGAACAAGGACTACTTCGAAGGCTTTCGCTCCCTCGCCACCAACGGCATCGACAAGCCGGTGCTCAATTTCTTTCGCATGGCCGCCCTCATGAGCGGAGATCG
>JBEKWD010000296.1:0-4132 GCA_049513435.1 Steroidobacteraceae bacterium
AAGCGCGCTCGAAATAGTCCGCCCTTCGTAGACTTCCCAGAATCCGACCGGATCGCCGCGATTGTGGAACCAGTCGCCAAAATGATAGCGCCAGACGCCGTAGCGTGGAATCTCCAGTAGTTCGGACGGGCAGGAATCACCGAGAAAACTCAGTACGAAGTCGAGCTTGTAGTCCTCAAGTCGCGCGAGCGCCGCGCTGCGCACCGCAGTACTAGGGGTCGATTCGATGCGCTCGGTACACTCCGAGTCCAGCGTAAGCGTTACAATCGGCAGTGCGTTGAGGCGTTCTGGCATCGAGCGGCGGTTCGTATCGTCCTCGGCTGCACTCGCATCACGCGCAACGATCAACGAGATCGCGTGAGCGCACTTCAGCGCAAGCAGATGCTCGAGGGCACGAAGTTGCCAGCTTTGCAGGGTTCCGCCATCGTATAGGATGCCGAATCGCACTAATGCAAGCTCGGAGACTCGGGGCTGCTCTGTGCTCAAGCTGGAACTCATCCTCGTCGATATCGAAGCGTCGCTCAGTGCAGATCCTCAAACATGTCGAGCAGCCCGCGTGCACACTTGTCCCAGCTAAATGCTGTGGCTCGCTCGAGTCCTTTTGCGACCAATTGATCGCGCAGCGCTGGATCACTCAATACGTCGCGCATTCCGGCGGCGATATCCTCGACGTTTAGCGGATCGACGAGGCGGGCGGCGCCATCGGTAACTTCGGGTGGTGCGCAGGTATTGGCAGTAACAATGGGGCATCCGCACGCCATGGCTTCGACTAGCGGAATTCCAAACCCCTCGTAAAGAGAAGGAAAGGCGAATAGTTCCGCCAGCGAATACACAGTGGGCAAATCGCTGTGTGTGATCCATCCCGGAAAGCACAGGCGACCGTCCAGCCCGGATTGCTTGATCACACGCAGTTCCGCAGTCGAACTCCATCTGTGTTCCCCGGCGAGAACCAGGTGATGGGGGATTTCGTCCTTGATTTGGGCGAACGCCCGCAGCAGTCGCGCCACGTTCTTGCGTGATTCAATTTGGCCGGCCCAAAGAATGAAATGCTCCGGCAATCGATATTTGGCCCTGACCGATTGGCGTTGCTGCTGGTCGTGAACCGGTTTGAATAGACTAGGATCAAAGCCATTATGTATCGCATAGACTTTATTCGGATCCACGCCGACGTATTTCACGACATCGGCCTTCACCGCATTTGACACCGCCACAAAGCCGGTGGCACGCCGGCAATACAGCGGGACAAATCGTTTGAAGTACCATTGATCGTAAAGGCGAAAGTGCTCCGGAATCGCAAACCACTCTGAGCCATGCAAGACGAACGCGGTGCGGTACTTGACGAACAGAGGAATGGTGAATTTCGGATTAAAAATCAGATCCAATTGGCGTTTTCTGGTGACCCATGGAACCGCAATCTGATCCCAGAGAACTGTACCGGGCATCGCTGCGGCGACTTCCTCGACATTGGGGTAGTCGGCATAAGTCCCGATCAATTTGGGGTTTCGATAGATCAATAGATATTCGTGCTGCGCTCCTAGAGAGAACAGCAGCGGGAGTATTCTCTTGGTATAGACTTTTACGCCACCGTCTTGCTGCTCATAGTGGCGAAGCATGATACCGATTTTCATCGGCTCGCCAGAGTCAGGGCGAAAGTCAAGCGGCTGCTCCCAGAGGGGCCGGGGAAGACTGCAGCCGCAGATCGTCACGAGAGCAGCCTTGGATCATCATGCGATACCAAACCTCGGAATTGATGAGCAGCCACAAGCGATTGCCGTGATCGACGCGTCCGGCCAGATGTTCCTTGAGCAACTGATCGATGGCATCGCGATTCACAATGCCGGCTTTAACGAGTTCGGCGTTGCGCAGGAAACGCTCGTACATGGTCCGGTATTCCTTGCGCAGGATGTAGGGCAATGCCGAGGAGAAGCCCTGTTTGGGTCGAGACAGAATTTCCTCGGGTAGGTATCGTGCAGCTAGCTTGCGTTGGATATAACGCAAATTTCGCCCTCGGACCTTGAGCGAGGATGGCAGGCGCGCGGCGAACTCCGCCAGTCGATGATCCATGAATGGGCTACGCGCCTCCAGTCCATGTGCCATGCTCATGCGATCGGTGATCATAACCGGGTGGTCTGGAAGCCGAATTTTGCTGTCGGCGTACAGCATGCGATCGATGTGATCCCCATGCACGCTGGTAAAGGGCAATTTGAGTACTCTGCCAGCATCGGCGTTGCCGAGTTGTGCCGATGCGTCAGGCGCGAGCAGTGCCGTGCGTGACGCATTGTCGAAGTAAAAATACGACAGGCTGGCCGCGTAACGTTCGCCGCCGGACAGAAACGATAGACGATGCAGCCAGCGTAGTTGGTGACCGATGCTCTTGTACCAGCCTGACTCCGGTATTATTGAAAGCGCCGGTCCCAACAGATAGCGCCGCAGCACTTCGGGCACGCGGCGGTAGTGACTTGCATATACGTTGCCGTAATAGCGATCGTAGCCGCCGAATAGCTCATCGCCGCCATCGCCGCCTACGACTACTTTGACATAGCGGCTTGCCAGCTTGGCAACATGGTACGTGCACAGCGATAGCGGATCCGAAGGTTCATCCAGATGCCACACGAGGTCGGGGAGTAGTGACGTGAGGCTGGGCGTGATGGTCTGCTCGTGATGATCTGTGCCGTACAACTGAGCGACGGCACGTGCGTACGGTGCCTCGTCAAAGCGCTGATAGTTCAATCCGATCGTAAACGTGGGCAGCTGCTTTACGCCAAGTCGCTTGGCCAGCATCGCCACGATCAGGCTTGAATCCATGCCGCCGCTGAGGAACGCTCCAACGGGCACATCGCTGACGAGGTTCAGACGCAATGCGTCTTCGATGTGGCTCTCCAGTTCATCGACCAGCGCCTCTTCCGAGCCAGTGGTTTTGGGCTCGTACGACAAGTCCCAATACGATTTGACGCATGCCGGCGCGCCATGTTCCAGGATCAGCATATGAGCGGGCGGAAGTTTACGTACGTTCTTGAACATGGTCAGCGGCGGCCCGATGAGGCGCAGCGCGAGATATTGGTCGAGGGCCTCGAGATTGAGCTCGCGCAGGCTCGAATCCAGCGCGAGCAGCGATTTGATCTCGGAGCCGAAGGCGAAACGACCTTTCTGCTCCACATAGAAGAATGGTTTCTGACCCAGATGGTCTCGGGCAGCGAGCAGCCTTCTTTTGCGGCAATCCCACAATGCAAAGGCAAACATGCCACGCAGATGATCGAGCAGTCGATCGCCATACGCCTCGTACAGCGCGATGATGACCTCACAATCACTTTGGGTGACGAAGCGATGTCCGCGGGCTTCCATGCGCTGGCGCAATTCGCGGTAGTTATAGATCTCGCCGTTGCATACCAGCCAGATCGTGCCCTCGGCGTTGCGCAAAGGCTGCCGCCCGCCCTCGAGATCGATGATCGACAGGCGTCGATGGCCCAGAACGGCGCGGGGTTCGCCATCCTGTACGTCGCTATAGAGGCCCTCGCCATCGGGACCGCGATGCTTCAGCGCATCGAGCATGCGGCGCATGTCTTGTGCATGGGGATCGAAGGCACCCACTATGCCTGCTATGCCGCACACGGTAGGACTCCTCGAGCGCTCATCAGTGCGATTCCGGTTTCATGGATGTCGCGCTCGTTCCGGTTTGATCGAGACGGCCCGCGCACGCCGCGTCGAACAGCTTTTCGTAGCGCCGGGCGCAATGGTCAATGAAGTAATCCTCTACCAGCTGTCGATTATGACGTCCGATGTCAAGAGTGGCCTGGCGATGGTCGTGCAGATCACAGATCGCGTGCGTGAAGGCGTCCAGATCATTCAGTCGGATCAAGTGCCCGGTCCGACCGGTGCTCAAGAAGTCGGTCTGACCGCCATGGTCATAGCAAATGATCGGCAGACCGAACGCCATGGCCTCCAGGAACACCAAGCCGAAGCCTTCGTGCTGACTGGTTGAAACAAACGCATCCGCTACGCTCAGTGCACGGTATTTCTGCTCATCAGACACGTGACCAAGCAGATGCACCCGATCGCTGACGCCGGCTTGCGCGGCAGCCATCTGCACGGCCGCGGCGTCAGGTCCATCACCAACAACCAGCAAATGAGTGTT
>JBEKWD010000297.1:0-4123 GCA_049513435.1 Steroidobacteraceae bacterium
GGGTCGTCAAGGCGAAGACGACGGACCACCGATGGCGTCGTGGGCGCGAGGCCGGAGTCCGCAAGAAGAGAAGGGCAAGGAAGACGAAATGAAATTGGCCACGCGGGGAGCATGGCCCTGATCTGTCCTTAGCGGAGGAGAGCGCAGAGTTGCCGTGCGTTTGACCACGCCTCGTGACGAGCGGTGTTATCAAAGACGCAGCAAACATCCTTCGTTGTTGAAATCGACGCTTTAATGCGCGTCGCGAGCTGAGTCAAAAAGTCGGTGCTGTAAGCCGAATAGTAGATTCTCGGAGAACCGTGCAATCGATAATACGCCAGTCGCTTCGAACCTCCTGGCAGTCCCCCGCCGGGGGCCCTGGCTGGATCAGCCGCTACGCGGGCGACGCCGTGACGACACAATAAGGCATCTGCACTGGCGGTGAACCAACTGACGTGACGAGGTTCACAAGCAATGCGACATGAGCATAAGTCGGTAAGAGATTTGAAGAAACGGGATGCAACACCTTTCTCAAATGAAACGCTCGCAGGAAGTTGCACAAGGATGACGCGCAGTTTCTGGCCGAGGCCTGCGACTTCCTCCGAGAATTGTCGCAGTTCCTTCCGGTAATGGCGTAAGGCACACTCATGTGTGACGCTACGAGGAAGCTTTACGGCAAAACAGAAGTCTGCTGGTGTATTGTCGCGCCAGCGCTCATACGTGGCGCGTTGGTGGGATCGATAAAATGACGAGTTGATCTCAACGAAATCGAATAAGTTCGCGTAGTGCGACAGATGCGAGAGACCCACTGACCTTCGGGCACGTTCGTAGGGTGGGTTGACCCAAGCAGCGGTGCCGACGTGAAAACGGATGTCTAAGTGTCGGCCCATATGGTCGCGCACCGCGCACGCATCACGATGTGGATGGGACAATGAGGCTTTTGAGCTCGAAAGCTCGCCGACGCGGGGCTCACCCCGGAGAGATCTTCAACGCGTAGGCAATGTCGTTCGGCCTCTGCATCGGCAGCTTAACTGCCAGACCGTCAGCATTACGCCTGAATGTGACCAGACCGCTGCTCCCCAGCAGTTCGATCTTCCCGATCGACCTCGGAAACGCGTTCGATGCCGTAGACAATGATTTGAGCACCACCCGTCCATCCTCCGGCCAGCCCATAACGAAGGCATACACCGTATTCCCCTTGCAGGTGTAACGGATATCCTGGGCTGTGTACTGTCGGACATCAGCAATACCGCCGAATTTGCTGGTTGGGGCGGTTGTCGTCGTTGTCGGGCCTTCGCCATAGGCCGCGAACGGCCGGGTGCTGTAAATGGCCTCGCCGTGCGGACCGATCCATTCGGCGAGTGCATCAAGCACCTTCACTTCATCGTCGTCTATGGTGCCATTGCCGCGAACGGGAATGTTCAGCATCAGATTGCCGTTCTTGGAGACGATGTCGATCAGCATCTGAACGACACTCTTCGCGCTCTTGTACTGGTGATTTTCGTACAGGCTGCGTTCGTAATGCCAGTGGCCGATGCAGGTGTCGGTCTGCCACGGACTCGTCTCGCCACCGTTGGAAACACCGCGCTCGAGGTCCAGCACCAGCGCCTTGCGCCAGATGGCATCAGGACCCGTGATGTGCTTGCCGGTCATGACGGCTTCAAGCGTGCGACCGTGGCGCGCCAGGTTGTGGTTGTAGAAATAAGCAGCGATGCGCGGGCCGATGTCGGACGTGGGGTAGATCGGCATCACCGTATCGTCGAAGTAGAGCAGATCCGGATGGTGCTTGTTGATCAGATCGACGGTGCGCTTGAAGAATTTCTCGCAGAACGCCGGGTCAATTGGCGGCTTGCCCTGCTGCGGCCAGTCGTAGGTGCCGATCTGGTGATATTGGGCGTAGAGGTCCTGCGGATCGAGCCCTTCCCACCACCGTCCTTTCCCGTCGGCCTTACTAAGCAGGCCGTCGTATCTCACGCCCGCCATGGGACCAGAAGGATCGGCCAGTTGAGCGCTCTGATACCAGCTCCACGCGCGATCACCGTGACTGGAAATGGCGAATCGCATGCCGGCCGCGCGAGCGGCAGCTTCCCAGCCGCCGACAATACTTTTCTTCGGACCTAAGTTCACCGAGTTCCACGGCTGGTAGGTGGAATCGAAATTGTCGAAATTGTCGTGGTGATTGGCCATGGCGCAAAAAAACTTGGCGCCAGCTTTCTTATAAAGACCGATCAGATAGGCTGGATCCCACTGATCGGCTTTCCACGCATTGATGACTTCCTTGAATCCTGTCTTGGACGGGTGACCGTAGTGCTGCACGTGAAATTGGTAGTCGGCGCTGTTGAACTGATACATCTTTTGCGCGTACCAGTCCCCCATTTCCGGCTGGCACTGCGGACCCCAATGCGCCCAGATGCCGAATTTCGCATCGCGATACCAATCGGGAATGTTGTAGGCCGAGAGCGATTCGAGTGTCGGCTGGAACGGTCCCGGTGCAACCCCGAACCCTTCCGGTGCAGGGATCGGCGCCGGAGCCGGCGGCAATTTGGCCGCCGAAGCGTCAGCTAGCGTGGCACCGGCAACGCTGGAAAGCCGGCCAATACAAGCGGCAGGAACAGCGGCTGCAAGATGTTTCAATGCACTTCGACGGGATATGGACATTGGTCCCCCACTTTATTGCGCTCGTTTTATCACCTACTGCGGCAGGGTCCGCTCCATGTGCTCCGCATAGCCAAGGAGCGAGCGCGCTCCTATGCTAGAAGCGATCACTGCATCTAGGACTCTAATGATGGTTTCGCTCGGAATATGCCAGTGCTGAGAAGCCGATAGTCCTCTGCGTCTTTGACGACGACGCGGTTGCGACCTGCACGCTTGGCGTCGTACAGTGCTTCGTCGGCCAATTGGACTGCGCCCTGCGGGCTGCGGCCAACACCGGGTGAGATCAAACCCACCCCGATGCTGATCGTGAGCCCAAGCTCCGGCTTCGCGACGTTGATGCGTTCAGCTTGAACTCTCTTGATAAGGCGTTCGGCGATGTCCTGAACGTTGGCGGGCGAAAGATCGTAGAAGACCATAGCGAATTCCTCACCTCCGTAGCGCGCCGCAAGATCCAGGGGCCGACGCGCGAACTCCTGAATCAGCCCCGCAACCGTGCGTAGGGCCACGTCTCCGGCCTGGTGACCGAAAGAGTCGTTGTATCGCTTAAAGTGATCCACGTCGATCATACATATCGCTATCGAGCATCGATCGCGTAGCGCCTGCTCCCAAATGTGCAACAGATGCTCATCGAAGGTACGGCGGTTTATAAGGCCCGTTAGGCTGTCGCGAGCGAGCAGTCGTCCAATCAGCGCGCGCTCGAGGAAGTTTTCTCGATACGACTTCTCCACGTCCCAGTACACTACAGCTCCAATGACGCTCGTGATGACGAGCACCACCATGCCCTTCAGGAGCACGGCTGGCGCCAGACCGACGGCAAAGCCTGCCGTCGAGAAAGTAATGAGCAGGACTACCGCTGTGAGAAGCGCCTCTCGAAACTTCAGACCGGTAAAGAAAAAGACTGCGATCAGCACGACCGCAAAGCCGGAAAATTGTTCGAACCGGCCTATAACCAGCGAGCGCGCAACCACCACTGCAATCAGCGCATAGAACAAGGGCACTAGAATGGGCGCGACGCGCAAGTACAGTCGCCCGTAGTAGCGTCCCCAGGACAGCCACACCATAAATAAGCTGCACGGCAATATCGCGCCCATGTAAATCAAGGAGGGGCCGCTCAAAACACCCGTACGACGCGCCTGGTCGATTGCAAGCAGCATTCTGACGACGAAAACCAGGGTGAACCAGACTCTGACGCGCCGGTGTACTCGCCGCAGATGGGTCATCGAGTACTCGGCCTCCAGGGAGGGCGCAAAGCGAAGACCCGCGGTCCGTCGCTGAAGTTCGCGCGCATAGTCCGAATCGGGGAAATCCCGCGGGTCGATCTGAGTGGGTGTCATGTTCTAAATGCCGATGACCGACAAGGCGCCCATAAGGAGCCAGAAACAGCGAGCGGTGCAATGTGACACTAGTCGACTCTATTGCGCCGTGAGGCCGATCACCGTTTCTCGCCAGGCGCTCTGTAACCAAGTTCAAAATCAGGCAGTTTCAAGTG
>JBEKWD010000298.1:0-4084 GCA_049513435.1 Steroidobacteraceae bacterium
TATACCGCTCAGTCGCCGCCATCCAAGTGTCGAGGTGCAACGGCCGTCGATAGCCTGCGCTCCGGGCTGTTGGAGGTTAGAATGAGTCTAGGAATTGATAGACCATGGTGTCGTGAGCGCAGATACGTGCGTGTTAGGGGGCAAACAGTGGCGACAAACCGCTAACCGGAGAGGGTTGTGAAAAAAACAAAAACAAGACGGCGTCGGAGCGCTGTGACGATGCACGAGGTGGCCAGGCATATCGGCGTTGCGCCGATGACAGTATCGCGTGTCCTTAGTGGCGACGCGAAAGTCAGTCCGGAGACCAGGCAGCGCGTGGAGGCTGCGATCAAAGAACTCGGCTATTCCCCGAATGTGGCGGCTCGCAATCTAGCCAAGGCTGCCAGTGTTCATATCGGTCTGTTGTACAACAACCCGAGCTCGGCGTACCTGAACGAACTGTTGGTAGGCGTATTGGAACAAAGCAGCCACGCCGGATGCCAGATCGTCTTGGAAAAATGCGGTACACGAAGCGAACGAACGGTGATCGAGAAACTTCTGCGCGATGGCGTCGGCGGAATAATCCTGCCGCCCCCGCTCTCGGATTCAAAGGTGGCGCTGGAAGCATTGCGCGCCGCCAAAATTCCATTTATTGCCGTGGCAACGGGACGCCCGGAAGCAGAAGGCCTGTCGGTGCGTATCAACGATTACGAGGCCGCCGCCGCGATGACACGCTACCTGTTGTCATTGGGTCACCAAAAGATCGGCTTTATTCTCGGTGCTCCGAACCAGACGGCTAGCGGCCAACGCTACGCAGGATTCGCGGCAGCCATGCATGAGGCCAAGTTGGAGGTACGCCGGGATTGGGTAAAGCAAGGATCGTTCACCTATCGCTCGGGTCTGCTTGCGGCGGAAAAACTGCTGACTGTGGGCGATCGACCGAGCGCGATTTTTGCGAGCAACGATGACATGGCGGCGGCGGCCATTGCTGTGGCGCATCGGCTGCATTTGGACGTGCCCGCTAACCTGACTATCGTAGGCTTCGATGACACGCCGCTGGCGACGACGATTTGGCCGGCCCTCACGACCGTTCGACAGCCAGTCGCTGCTATGGCGCGCAAGGCCATGGAGTTGCTGTTGGAGGAAATTCGACTTCGAAGCGCCGGCCGCACCCTTGAGCCGCTGCAACACTTTCTGAACTTCTCGCTGGTCAAACGAGAGTCTTCGGCGCGGCTTTGACAAGCTGATCTACCTCGCAGCAGCTATTCTACCCGAAGCAGGCATTCCGCTCATGCAAGGTGCTTGCGATAAGATAGCGCTACCATATACACTGAGAACCTGATTATAAATCCTTGGGGACCGATCATGCCGCCCCGGGAACTTCGTGATCGGACGGGGAGGGGGATCATGACGCAGAGCAATATATCGCTCATCACGGGGCTGACATTCGTCGCAACCCTCGGCGGATTACTCTTTGGCTACGATACGGCGGTGATATCGGGCGCCGTCAGCTCGATCGACGCCAACTTCATTGATCCACTGCATTTGTCCGAGACGGCGCGAAGCAGTTTGTCCGGCTGGACCGTATCGAGCGCGCTGCTCGGATGCATCATTGGGGCAGTCGTTGCCGGATGGGTCTCCAACGCCATCGGCCGCAAAGGTGGTATGTTGGTTGCCGCCGCGCTGTTTCTGTTGTCGGCGGTCGGCTCGGCCTATCCCGAGATTGGCTTGGGGCAGATCGGCGCCATGGGGCCGAGGGCGCTCACCCCATTCATCTTTTATCGCATCCTGTGCGGCGTCGGCGTCGGTATTGCATCGATGCTGTCGCCGCTTTACATCGCCGAAATAGCACCTAGTCGAATTCGTGGCCGCCTGGTCTCGTTCAACCAACTTTCTATCGTGCTCGGCATGCTGCTGGTTTATTTCGTGAACTGGGCGATCGCCTCTCAGGGCGACGACGCTTGGATCAGAGCCACCGGCTGGCGGCTCATGTTGGCATCGGAAGCAATTCCGGCGTTGCTTTTTCTGGCGCTGCTGTTGTTGGTGCCGGATACGCCGCGATGGCTGGTCATGAAGGGGCGCGGCGATAAGGCTCTGGCGGTGTTGACGCGCTTGGTCGGGATCGACGAGGCACGCGCGACAATCGTCGAGATCGAAGCCACAGTGGTGGTTCGGACGCATCCGGCCGGCGTACCCCTCTTTGCGTTTGGCTCGCTGGTGATCGTCGCGGGCATCCTGCTCTCGGTGTTCCAACAATTCGTCGGCATCAATGCGGTGCTCTACTATGCGCCGTTGATGTTCAAGAACATGGGCGCGACCACCGATACCGCTCTGTGGCAGACGATCATCGTCGGCCTCGCTAATGTCATCTTCACGCTGGTTGCAATTCTCACGGTCGATCGGCTCGGCCGCAAGCCGCTGTTGATTGGGGGTGGGTTGGTGATGGCCGTGGCCATGATTGCGCTGGGATGTCTATTTCAAGCCAAGGCCGTGGGTACCGTCGCGCTGATCGCCGTCGTGGTCTATATCGCGGGATTTGCGTTGTCGTGGGGACCAGTGACTTGGGTGCTGCTGTCAGAGATGTTTCCGAATTCGATCAAGAACAAGGCGTTGGCGATCGCGGTCGCGGCGCAGTGGATCGCCAATCTGCTCGTGTCCTGGTCATTCAAGGTCGTGGACGGCAATTCGACCCTCAATGCATCCTTCAATCACGGATTTGCCTACTGGATCTACGGCGGCATGAGCGTGTTGGCCGCCGCATTCGTGTATTTCTACGTACCGGAAACCAAGCGCCGTACTCTCGAAGGCATTCAGCACCTGTGGGGGCGGGGAGAGCGCCTGCCGCCTGGGTCCGCGACGATCCGCAATCCAGCGGCAATCAAACAACCCTCTGCGGTCTGACGGTAACTGCAGCGGTGCGACGCACTGATTGCGTTCTCGAGCGTTGGCCTGGGTCAGCGCCAAAGAAAGTCGACAGCGCTTATCTAGTGCTTCGAGATGAGGACACGCAGCTGACGGTGGATGCGGCGCGAGGTGGCGCAATACTGGAATTCAGCTGGCGCGATCGTCCCGTTTTCCGGCCGACGCCGCGCAGCGCCGGCACGGACCCCTTCGCAGTGGCGTGCTTCCCCATGGTTCCCTACGCCAACCGCATTGCGCACGGCCGCTTCGAGTTTGGCGCGCGCGCAGTGCAGCTGAAGAGAAATTGGGCAAAGGATCCGCACCCACTGCACGGTCAGGGTTGGCGTTCGCCCTGGCACGTTTTTGCTGCTACAACATCGAGTGCGTTGCTGGTGTTCGAAGGGGGCGCGGACGAATGGCCCTGGCACTATCTAGCCGAACAGCATTTGCAAGTGAGCCACGGTGCATTGTCGATCAGATTGTCGATCGAGAACCTTGCGCAGTCACCAATGCCGGCGATGCTCGGACTGCATCCGTATTTTTGTGACCCGGATCAGGCGCAGCTGCAGGCAAGTACGCCGAGGGTGTGGTTGACGGACAACGCGTCGCTGCCCACCGACGAGGTGGACACACCGCTCGACTGGTCGTTCGATGGCGCAAGAGTGATCACGGCGGTGCCGCTCGATCACTGCTTTACGCAATGGAACGGTGCCGCGGTCATTCGCTGGCCCGATCTCAGGGTCGATATTCGGGCGACCAACTGCCGTGACCTGCACGTCTACGCACCGTCGGGAGGAGACTTCTTCTGCGTGGAGCCGTTGAGCGCGGCGGCCGGCGCACTTAATCGGAACGAGGCGGCAGTGGTGCAGCCGGGCGAACGGTTCGAGATTCAGGTCAGCTTCGCGGCCGGGGCGGTCTGACGTGTTTCTCGGCATCGACATCGGTACCTCGAGCGTTAAGGCGGTGCTGGTCGACGAACGCGAATCGATCACCGCGCAGGCAACGATGCCGCTCATTGTTGCGAGGCCGCGACCGATGTTCGCCGAGCAGGACCCGCAGGACTGGTGGTTCGCGACCGTGGCGGCCATAAATACTCTGCCGCCCGCGGCGCGTGCCGAGGTGCGCGCCGTCGGGCTCACGGGACAAATGCATGGCGCGACGCTGCTGGACGAGTCCGGGAAAACATTGCGTGCTGCGATACTGT
>JBEKWD010000299.1:0-4053 GCA_049513435.1 Steroidobacteraceae bacterium
CTGCGTACACGAGTGCTGGCAAAGCCGCGAGTGCGCTTGCGTCGGGCCGGCGCGCAGGCGCAGGCACCAGCCACTCACGGCCTGTATCTGTACGGCGGCGTCGGTCGCGGCAAGACCTGGCTCATGGACTTGTTCTACGACAGCGTGTCCGGCGTGGCTCTGCGGCGCCATTTTCATCACTTCATGCGCGACGTGCACGCGCAATTGCACCAATTGCGCTCTGGCCGCGATCCGCTCGATGCCGTGGCAAAATCTCTGGCGAGCACACATCGCGTGCTGTGCCTGGACGAGCTCTATGTCAGCGACATTGCCGACGCGATGATTCTGGGCACATTGTTCGAGGCGCTATTGCGTCATGGCCTGATGCTCGTGATCACTTCCAACTTTGCGCCGCGCGAGCTGTATCCCGGCGGCCTGCAGCGCGAGCGCTTCGTGCCTGCTATCGAGCTGCTCGAGCGCGAGCTCGAGGTGTATTCACTGGAGGGTGGCGTGGACTATCGTCTGCGACAGATGCGCCGCGCCCCCACCTATCTGGATAGCGGCGCACCCGACTCGGCCGCGCGCCTGCAACATCTCTACGCGCAGCTGACCGGAGAGGCCGGGCAGAGCGCGACGCAGCTGTCGATCCTGGGACACTCGCTCACCGCGCTCGCTCGCCACGGCGATGTGGTCTGGTTCAGTTTTGACACATTGTGCGAGGGCCCGCGCAGCCAGAACGACTACGCCGAGATCGCGCAGGAGTTCAGCACCGTGCTGCTCAGCGATGTGCCGGTCTTCCGCGGTCCCGAACAGGACAATGCCGCCCGGCGCTTTATCGCCCTCATCGATGAGTTCTACGATCAGGGCACGAAACTCGTGCTCTCAGCCGCCGCAGCGCCCGCCGAGCTGTACCGCGCCAAGCGCCTGCGGCTGGAATTTCGCCGTACCGCAAGCCGCCTGATCGAAATGCAGACCGAAACTTACCTGGCACGCCCAAGGCGGGGCTGACCCGATAAGATGACACCGTGAGCGAGCAGTCCCCGTCCGCGCGCCTGGAGCACCGCGCCGCTGAAATCGAGGCGGCGGTGACTCGCGCCGCCGCGCGCTTTGAGGAAATTCCGGTCACGGAGACCGTGATCCTGCGCCTGCTCATGCTGCTGGGCCGGGAAATCTCGGCGATCCTGGAGCAGTCGCTGCGGCCGCACGGCCTCAACGAAACGGACTTTCGCACCTTGATGATGCTGTTCTCGCTGCCCGATGGCGTTGCCCATCCGGGCGATCTGTGCGCCTTTGTGTCCCAGAGCCCGGCCAACATGACGCGTGTAGCCGACGGTCTGCATGAGCGCGGACTGATCACGCGCGTGGCGAGCGAAGAGGACCGGCGCCGTACGATCCTGCGCATCACGCCGGCCGGCGAGGCGCTCGCGCTCGCGTTGCTGCCGCAGATGACGGCGCAGACCCGGGCCCTGTTCGAGCCGACCAGTGCGGCCGAGCGTGAGGCTTTGCTCCTCAAATTGCGTGCGCTGATCGTGCAGGTCGATCGCTGCACCCAGCCGATCCCTGAACCGGTCGCGATGGCCCAGGGCGAGGTCCTTTAGCGCTGCGCATCGCGCTCGTCAAGAGCATCAACGCGGCCCCGCCTGCGCGGCGGCAGCCAACAATGCGCCCGGGCGTTCAATGCTACGATTCTCATCATGGGTCCAGGCAAAGTCGTGGCGCGATTCGAGATTCCCTATCGAGGGTGCCTCGCGAACGATGGCACGCTGTGCGGCGAGTTGCCCGCCTTCGGCGCCGACACCGAGCTGTTGCGCGACCTCTACCGCACGATGGTGCGGGCACGGACCTTCGATACCAAGGCCGTGAATCTGCAGCGCACCGGCAAGCTCGGCACCTATCCGTCCTGCCTCGGGCACGAGGCCACGCACGTGGGCGCCGGGGCCGCTATGCGCACCGAGGACGTAATGTTCACGGTGTACCGGGAAGTGGGCAGCAAACTCTGGCGCGGCGTGGATATGCTCGACATATTGCTCTACTGGGGCGGGGACGAGCGCGGCACGATCTATCAGCGCAACACGCAGGATTTTCCCTTCTGCATACCGATCGGCTCGCAGATGCCGCACGCGGCCGGCGCGGCCCTGAGCTTCCAGATCCGTGGCGAGCCGCGTTGCGCGCTCGTGTTCATCGGCGACGGTGGCACCTCACAGGGCGCGTTCTACGAGGCGCTGAATCTGGCCGGCACCAAGTCGCTGCCGCTGGTATGCGTGATCGTCAACAATCGCTGGGCGATCTCGGTGCCGGTGGAGACGCAGACGGCCTCGCAAACGCTGGCACAGAAGGCGATCGCCGCGGGCATCCCCGGACAGCAGGTGGATGGCAACGATGTGCTGATCGTGCGCGAAGTGGTTGGCGAGGCGCTCGAGCGCGCGCGCCAGGGCGGCGGCCCGAGCGTAATCGAGGCGCTGACCTACCGCTTGAGCGATCACACGACCTCGGATGATGCCACGCGCTATCGTCGCGCCGAGGAGGTTGCCGCCGCGCAGCGCCTCGAGCCGATCGGCAGGATGCGGCGCTTCCTCGAGGCCCGGGGCCTTTGGAGCGAGGCGCAGGAGGAGCAATTGCGCCGCGAAAGCGCGGCGCAGGTCGATGCCGCGGTCAAGCAGTACCTCGCCACGCCGAGGCAGTCGAGCGACACGATGTTCGACTATCTCTTCGCGCAGCTGCCCGTCGGCCTGCGCGCGCAGCGCGAGGACGCGCGTCGCTACGCAGCGCCCACGTCTTAGCGCGACAGGACGGGCCGGATGGCGAAGATCACGATGGTGGAGGCCATCAACCTGGCGCACGCCTGGGAGATGGCTGAAGACCCATCGGTCGTGGTGCTCGGAGAAGACGTCGGCGTCAACGGTGGCGTGTTTCGTGCGACCGCCGGCCTGCAGCAGCGTTTCGGCAAGTCACGCGTGCAGGATATGCCGCTGGCGGAAGGGCTGATTGCCGGAACGGCCATCGGCATGGCCGCCCAGGGTCTGCGACCGATCGCCGAGATCCAGTTCATGGGTTTCATCTACCCCGCGCTCGATCAGATCGCGAGCCACATGGCGCGCCTGCGCAATCGCACGCGCGGGCGCCTGTCCTGCCCGCTGGTGCTGCGCATGCCCCATGGCGGCGGCATCCATGCACCCGAGCATCACTCCGAGAGCCTCGAGACGCTGTTGTGTCATCACCCCGGCCTGCGTGTGGTGTGCCCATGCACGCCCACGCGCGCGTATGGCTTGCTGCTCGCCTCGATCCGTGATCCGGATCCGGTGATCTTTCTCGAGCCGGTGCGCCTTTACCGCTATGCCCGCCAGGAGGTTGTCGATGATGGGCAGGCGCTGCCGATCGGCAACTGCCATATGCTGCGCGAGGGCAGCGACCTCACGCTCGTGACCTGGGGCGCCATGACGGTCGACAGCCTCAAAGCCGCCGAGCAGGTCGCCACCGATGGGATCAGCTGCGAGGTCATCGATGTCAGCACGCTCTCGCCGATCGACTTCGAGACCATACTGACCTCAGTGGTCAAGACTGGCCGGCTGCTGATCGTGCATGAAGCACCGCGTACCGTCGGCGTGGGCGCGGAAATTGCCGCGACCGTGGCCGAGCAGGCGCTCTACGACCTGCACGCGCCGATCCGCCGCGTCACCGGATACGACACGGTCATGCCGCTGTACCGGCTCGAGCATGAATACATACCCGGGGTGGCTCGGATCCTGGACGGGATCCGGGCGACCGTGGGGGATTAGCCGTGGGGGACTAGACATGACTGTGTTCAAGTTGCCCGACCTGGGCGAAGGCCTGTCGGAAGCCGAGATCCTGCGCTGGCACGTTCAGGTCGGCGATCACATCGAGGTGGACGCACCGATGCTCGCGGTCGAAACGGCCAAGGCGGTCGTCGAGGTGCCCTCGCCGGTCAGCGGCACGATCGTGGCGTTGCATGCCAGTCCCGGGGATCGGATTGAAATCGGCGCGCCGCTGATCGAATTTACTGTAGACGCGCCGGCCGCAGGCAGCGAGCCACTGGAAGCCGACGCCGGCACGGTC
>JBEKWD010000300.1:0-4030 GCA_049513435.1 Steroidobacteraceae bacterium
GCCTTGGCGGCCGGCTTCGCGAGCGAGCTATGGACGCTGCCGCGGATCTCGTCGATGATCAAAGAGCGATTTGGCGTCGAGCTCTCGCAGCCCTCGGTGTGGCGGATGCTGCAGCAACTGGGCTGGAGCGTGCAGCGACCGGCGGGTCGGGCGCGCGAGCGCGACGAGGCGGCGATCCGCACTTGGAAAGAGAAACGGTGGCCTGCCATAAAAAAATCGCTGCGCGGCAAGGCCGAATAATCGTCTTCATCGACGAATCGGGTCTGTCCGAACGACCCTGCCGCGCACGTACCTGGGCCCCGAAGGGCCAGACACCGGTCCTGCAATACAGCTTCTCGTGGAAGCAGCTCTCGGTCATCGCCGGGGTGAGCTATTGGCGTTTCTACTTTCGCTTCTTCCCCGGTTCGATCAAGAGCCCGCAGATCGTCCAGTTCCTCAAGGCCTTGCAGGCAACGATCGGCAAGAAGCTGCTGATCGTCTGGGACCGCCTGCAGGCGCATCGCTCGCGGCTGGTCAAAGAATACGTCGAGAGCCTCAACGGGCGCATCGCCCTGGAGCATCTGCCGGCCTATGCGCCGGAATTGAACCCGGTCGAATACATCTGGGGCTACCTCAAACATCACGCCATGCCGAACTACTGCGCCCGTGATCTGACGGATCTGCGCCAGCGTGCGAGCCGCAATCTGCGCTCGATGCAACGCCGCGGCACATCGGTCACGGCCTTCTGGAAGCAGGCGGAATTGTTTTGAGATCGTCATCTACTTATGAAAGACTCAATAATTCAATCACGCTGTGGGTTGCTAACCTTTCCCACGGCCGGGGATTACACGGTGAGTGCCCCGCATTGCAAAAACCCCGTGCGCCCGTGGGCTGCGTCTCTTGGTTACTGGTCCGGCTCCACCGGCCAATCCTGTCAGCCGCGACGGGCATTTCCGCTTACCGCCCAGGGCTCATTCCCCTTGGGTGGTGGGCACCTCGGGTCTTGTTGGACCCGAGAGCGCGCGGACCCCGGACGCCGGTCCTCCGCTGGTGCTGGGTCGCGGCGCGCACCTTGTCGAACAACGTAGGAGAACATCATGAGTTACATTTACGCTGGCAGTTTCATCGCCCCCCCGAGCAAGCGCAAAGTCGAGGACGGCCGCGACCAGGCCACGGTGGCGCTTAAAAAGATTCTCGCACGCGGCCCCCGGCGTCCGGACTCCTTGGCCAAGTGCGCGCGCGCCGACAGCGAGGTGAACGCGGAGGTCGCCATGTCGCTCACCGACAATGAACGCGGCCGGCGGTCGCACGCCGACGAGGCATTGGGGGAAATTAAGAAGGCGCACGCGGCCGGTCCGCGCGTTGGGCCGTCCGGGCCGGTCGCGCAGGGCGAGGAGCCGTTCCGCAGCAAGAGCGTCGCGATGGTGAAGCAGGCGCACGCCTGCGCACTGCCGGTGAGCCGTTCGGGGCTGCCGGACCTGGAGCGTGCGGCGGCGCTGGGCCGGGTCAAGGTGGATTTGCCCGCGCTGGTCCGTGGCGACCTGCGCAAGACACCCTCCGGCGAGCAGTGGCGTCGCATGACGCCACAGGAGCGGATCGCGTGGGCCCGCAAAGGCGTCAGTCTGCCGGGTGAGGACACCGACACCACGGACAGCGGCGCCATGCCTCGCACCGGCGCCTCCAACAACTGGAGGGACGAAACCGACATGGGCGAGGTGCGCACCACCCGCGTCGCCGGCCAGGCGATCGGGATCCCGTCCCAGAACAACATGCAGGCAGCGCTCGACGCCATCAAAAAGGACCTGGCGCGGCCGAAGCGCATGTTGGCGCACACCGCCGACGAGGAATGAGCGAAGGTGGGTAATTCACGCGGCTTCACCTGGCTGACGAATGCATTTCGTCGGCTACGCGGGTAACATAGACGGACAAGTCAAACGGGACTTTTCGGCACCGATTTGCGAGACTGAAGTTTGTCGACGAGACAAAAGGCGAATAGGCGATCCAACCGATAGCGTTCTAAGCAGCCACAGGGAACTCCCGTGCGAATAATAATTTCCGTTTTTTTTGCCGTAACATTGACTGCATGTGCCGCAACCTACAAGGGGCCGGACACTTCCAATCAAAGCGCCTCGGCATCGGTGCAAAAGTCCAAAGCTGAGATTCTAGCCGCAGCGCGTAGGAACTTGGTCGCCGACGGCTATCAGATCACGTCTTTTGACGATACGGCAGGCGTGGTATCGACCGCGCCGCGAGATATGCACGTGACGCCGGACCAGGCTGACTGCGGAAAAACAATGGGCATCGATTATCTTAAAGACAATCGAACAACGACGCGCGTCGCCTTCGGCATCCTCGCCGAAGATAATCACATTGAAGTGCGCGCAACCATACAGGGCGAATACAAGCCGGGTGCTGTCACGCAAAACATAACTTTGACTTGCGTTTCTCGCGGTGTAATTGATCGGGTCATGCTCCGCGAGATCGAGGCACGGCTCTAAGGGCGTCATCTCGTGGATTGAGTCTCCTTCAGTTACTCTTGTACCCCCGCGGCACCGTATCCCGCACCGTCCTCGCCGTACACTTCTTCGCGTTACACTTCGTACATCGCAACCGCCTCACTACGTCGTCGAGCCGCGCCTCCCAGCCGGCGAAGGCAGCCAACGTATTCGGATGGCAGCGCCGGATGTGGCCGCACTCGCACCGCAAATAAATCACGTATTGACCGAATTCGTCGCTGAGCTTCTCGATGTGCAGATCGCGCATGGGCGGATTGTCGCGAGCCTTCGGCCTTTGCGTCCATCCAGTACCGGCGCGCTCGCAACACTGTATGGCCCTTACCGTACCTCTTTGTTTAGAGCTGGCGAAGTAGCTTTTCGATCGACGCGCGAAGATCGGGCGACACATTCTGATCGCGGATAACCCGCTCGTGTTGCTGGCTCAAAGCATCGATCATGCGCAGGGCTACTCCCAGATATTTGTAGAGTGTTTGTGGGTCGTATGGCTGCCCGCTTAATCCCGGTGGCGCGGTCTTCCTAAAGTATTCTCGGATTTGGTCCAGATGCTCACCAAAGTCGTTCGGGACGCGCATGTTCATTTTTGCTTACCGTTCTTGGCAATTCCTTCACAGGACCAGTCCATTCGATCGGGGTTGTGATGGATGTCTCGATCATGACAGTTGGCTAACGTTACGAGCAGAAGCGAGTCGCCTTTCGGCATGCACAGCGGTTGTGAGAGAGCCGTGCTCGTGCGCAAATTCTCCTGCCACGTCCCCATCGCTGATTTTAGGCAACTCGCCTGGTCCACCATGGGTATCAGAGTGATGTGGCCGGGGTCGCCCAGAAGAACGGGCGCCGTAATAAGAATAAAAACCCATTCCGTCATAGTCCCGACTCCTGTCTGCGTTTTAAAATCTTTCCGCGTGTTCCGATACCAGGTCCACCCTGCCACGAACGCACGCCCCCAAGTGGATCGCGTCTCAGAGCGGCCCTCTGCTTCGAGCGGAACCGGCGATGAGGTATCGATACGGCTTGCTCCTATTATGAAGCGGCGGCTGAGTAGTAGTCGTTTATAAACTCACTTGCCGTGAGAACACGAATCAGTAGCTGTTCCCATATTTGCGGGGCAAATTTCAGGAGCCGCTTATCATTTGTGATGAAGTGTCTTCCACCGTTCTTCGCGCTCTCGACGAGGTGAAAAGCGTCGTTGGCATGTTGATCGGACAACGCTTTGCCCTGAATCAACTCACGAATCCTTTTGTGGGTTGCCTTCTCAGAGTCGGTCAATTGCACGCGCACGGAATATATTAGTCGTGATGCGAGCCGCTTGACCTCGGACGGCGTATTGGGGTGGTCAATTTCCGCTTTTACCGAATACGGCAATAAGAGTGTCAACTGACCGTCATCGGCAAGCGCCAAGATTCTAGCGATGGCGGCGTCCTCCGGTCCCCCGGTATGATCGAGTGCATTGGCATCAATGAAATTGTTGCCAATGCTGGGGTGCAGATTAACCATCTTGCCGAAAAGATTGATCGACATGATTTGCGCTATTTGCC
>JBEKWD010000301.1:0-8396 GCA_049513435.1 Steroidobacteraceae bacterium
AGGTACGCAGCACAGGACGAGCGCTGACGGTGCCACCGGCCGCCGCCGCCGTGGCCGCGGCGATCGTCGTGGTGCTCGCGCTGATCTGGTGGGCCATGCGTATGCCGCATCGAGCGCGGCCGGCCACACCCGACACTGCGACTCAATCTGCGCCGCATCCTTAAAGTCGCACGCATTCGCTGGTAATCCGTGACGAACTCCATTCAGCCGGTGCGCGGCATGAACGATGTATTGCCCGCCGAGATGGGCGCGTGGCGGCATCTGCAGCAGGTCGCGCACGCCGTGCTCGACGCCTACGGCTATGAGCAAGTGCAGGTGCCGATCATCGAGCACACGGAGCTGTTCAAGCGCTCGATCGGCGAGTTCACCGACATCGTCGAGAAGGAGATGTACAGCTTCCAGGACGTCGGCGGCGACAGCCTGACGCTGCGTCCGGAGGCCACGGCCGGTATCGTGCGCGCGGCGATTTCCAACGGCATGCTGCGCGGGCAGCGGCACAAGCTGTGGTGTGCCGGGGCGATGTTCCGGCATGAGCGCCCGCAGCAGGGCCGTTACCGGCAGTTTCACCAGATCGATGTCGAGGCGATCGGCTACCCGGGGCCCGACGTCGACGCGGAGCTGATTGCGCTGAGCGCGCGCCTATGGCGCGCCCTGCAGCTCGATCGCGTGCATCTGACGATCAATTCGCTCGGTACACCGGCCTCGCGACAGCGCTATCGCGAGCGCCTGATCGAGTATTTCCGCACGCACGAGCGCGCGCTCGATGAGGACAGCCGGCGCCGGCTGCTGGGTAACCCGCTGCGCATACTCGACAGCAAGAACCCGCAGATGGCTGCGCTGATCGAGGCCGCGCCGCTGCTGAGCGACTACCTGGATGAGGAATCACAGCTGCACTTCGCCGAGCTGCGCGCCGCGCTCGAGTCGATGAATATCCCCTACGTCGTGAACCCCAGGCTCGTGCGCGGACTGGACTACTATTCGCGCACCGTCTTCGAATGGATCACGGATGCGCTCGGTGCCCAGGACGCGGTGTGCTCGGGGGGTCGCTATGACGGCCTGATCGCTCAGCTCGGTGGCGAGGCGACCCCGGCGATTGGCTTTGCGCTCGGAATCGAGCGCGTCGTGGCACTATTGCGCCAGTCGGGCAAACTGCCAGGGGTCGGGGCCCCGGACGTGTACCTGGTCGTGAGCGGCGAGCGCGCGCAGCGCGCGGCGCTGCGCCTCGCCGAGCAATTGCGCGATGCTCTGCCTGGGCACGGTGTCGTGCTCAATCTGGGCGGCGGCAATCTCAAGACGCAATTTCGCCGCGCCGATCGCAGCGGCGCGCGGCTGGCTGTGATCCTGGGCGACGAGGAGCTCGACCGCGGCGTAGCCGCGGTGAAACCTTTGCGCCACGAAGGCGGTCAGATCGATTGTCCCGTGGAACTGTTGGCCGAACGCATCACAGCATCGCTCTAGGGAGAGACATTCAAGTGGAAGAGTATCTGGACGATCGTGAGCAATGGCAGCGGGTGCTCGCCGGCGTGCGCGAGCAGGGTCCGTGGCTGCTCACGATCCTTGCCGTCGCGGCCCTCGGCGTGGCCGGCTGGCGCTACTGGCAGACGCGTACCGAACAGCGCGCGCTGGATGCGGCAGCGCGCTACCAGCAAGTACTCGCGGCCTTCAGTCGTAACGATCTGACTGGCGGGCTCAAGATCGTTGACAATCTGGTCAAGGATTACGGCAGCTCGGCCTATGCCGATCAGGCCGAGCTGGCTGGGGCGCGTATCGAAGTCGAGAACCAGGAGCTCGACCGAGCCGCTGCAAGGCTCAGGTTCGTACTGCAGACCACCCGGGCGCCTCGCGCGCGTGCAACTCGCCCAGGGCAAGCCCGAGGAGGCGCTCAAGACCCTCGATGCGCTCGATGCCGGGGCCTTCGCGGCCCGCTATGCCGAGGTGCGCGGCGATGCCTTGCTCGCCCAGGGCGATCGCGATGGCGCACTCAAGCAGTATCGCGCGGCGCGCGCCAACGGCGCCAATACCGTCGATACCGGCCTGCTCGATCTTAAGATCAACGAGCTGAGCCACCCGTGAATAAGCTCAAGATCCTACCGGCCGCGGGCCTGTGCGCCCTGGCGTTACTGGTGGGCTGCACCGACAAGGCCGAGCGACCCGCAGTGCTCGTGACGTTGGTCAACCGCATCCAGATCAAGGCGGTCTGGCACACGCGAGTGCGCGGCGAGGCGCCGAAACTACGACTCGGATTGGACGTTGCGGTTGAGGGCAATCAGGTCTTCACGGCCAGTTACAAGGGCGCGGTTGCAGCCTTTGATCTGGCGAGCGGCCGGCGGATGTGGCAGCGCGAGCTGCGTGCGCCGCTCGCGGGTGGCCCGACTGCGGCCGACGGCCTGGTCGTCATCGGCACTTCAAAGGGCGAAGTCATAGCGCTCGCGCAGAAGGATGGCGCGCTGCGCTGGCGGGTGCGCGTCAACGCCGAGATTCTCGCAGCCCCTGCGGTTGGCGGCGGTCTGGTCGTAGTGCGCGGCGCTGATGGCAAGCTCTTCGGCCTCGCGGAAGCCGATGGCCACGAGAACTGGCTGGTGGATCAACAGGTGCCGCGCCTGTCGTTGCGCGGCACGAGCCGTCCGCTGCTGATAGGGGATCTGGCGATCTGCGGTTTCGACAACGGTCGCCTGCTCGCCGTGACCCGCGGCAGCGGCGCCACGGCCTGGGACACCGCCGTCGCGCAGCCTCACGGTAATACGGAGCTGCGCCGCCTGATTGATATCGATGCGTCGGTGCAGGCCGATGGCGATGATTTGTTCGCGATCGCCTACCAGGGGCGCGTAGCGCGGATCGTGCGCGAGAGCGGTCAGATCGTCTGGGCGCGCGATCTGTCGGGCTATCGCGGGCTCGCCGTGGACGCCAACTCGGTCTACGTCACGACCGCCGAGGGCGATGTGGTGAGCCTGGATAAGCGTACCGGTATCGAGCAATGGCGGCAGAAGGGCCTGGAGCGACGCCAGCTCTCGGCGCCGGCGATCTACGGCGGGCGCATCGTAGTCGCAGACTTCAGCGGTATCGTACATTGGCTCGACGCGAGCTCGGGCGCCTTCGTGGCGCGCGCCAAGGACGGCAAACAGCGCATCAGCAGCGCGCCGATCGTCGCCGGTGATCTGTTGCTCGTGTTTGGTGACGACGGAGATCTGACCGCCTTTCGCACCCCGCCGGCGGCGGCACGCGCGACGGGAGGCTGAGCTAAGGTCCGGCGCTGATGCTGCCGATTCTCGCCATCGTCGGGCGGCCCAACGTCGGCAAGTCGACACTGTTCAACGCATTGACGCGTACGCGCGCGGCCATTGTCGCCGACGTACCCGGGGTCACGCGTGATCGCCAGTACGGCTATAGCCGCGTCGGCGCCGTGCCCTGCGTACTCATCGACACCGGCGGGCTGATCGAGCATCCCAGCGGACTGGAGGCGCAGATGCGCGTGCAGACCGAGAAGGCCGTGGCCGAAGCCGATCGCATCATCCTGATTGCCGACGCACGCGCCGGGCTCACGACACAGGATCAGTTCATTGCGCGCGAATTACTGCGCACCGGCAAGCCCGTCGTGCTGGCGCTCAACAAGGCTGAAGGCCTGGATGCGGATCTGATCGCGGCGGATTTTCACAGGCTCGGCCTGGGCGCGCCCTGGGTGATCGCGGCCGCACACGGCATGGGACTCAGCGAGCTCATGGAGGGCGCGCTTCGCGGCCTGGAGCCGCAGGCCTCCCCGCCGCCGCAGGAGGACGGGGCCATCAGGGTGGCGGTCATCGGCCGGCCGAACGTTGGCAAATCAACGCTGGTCAATCGACTGATCGGCGAGGAGCGCGTGATCGCCAGCGAGAAACCGGGTACGACCCGCGACAGCATACTGGTGCCGTTTACACGCGATGACCGCAATTTCGTGCTGGTGGATACCGCCGGTGTGCGCCGGCGTGCCAGGGTCGAGGACGCGCTCGAGCGCGCCAGTATCGCCAGGACTCTGCAAGCGATCGCCGAGGCGCATGTCGTGATCATGGTGCTCGATGCGCACGACGTGATCGGCGAGCAGGATGCGAGCGTCCTCGGCCAGGCACTCGAGCGCGGTCGCGTGATCCTGATCGCGGTCAACAAGTGGGACGGCGTTGCGGACGCGCAGCGCGAGCAGATCCGCCGCCAGCTGAGCCTGAAGCTCGACTTCGTGCCCTTCGCGCCACTGCACTTCATCTCGGCGCGCCACGGCAGCGGCGTCGGTGAGCTGATGCGCGACGCGGTACGCGGCTACGACGCGGCCATGCGCCAGATGCCCACGCCGGCGCTCACGCGCACGCTCGAGCGCGCACTGCAGGCGCATCAGCCACCGCTGGTGCGCGGTCGGCGCATCAAGCTGCGCTATGCGCATCAAGGTGGCCGCAATCCCCCGCGCATCGTGATCCACGGCAACCAGACCACCGCTGTGCCGGAGGCCTATCGGCGCTATCTGGCCAACGTCGCGATGCGTTCGATCTGTTTGCCACGCCGGTTGCGGTCGAGTTTCGCACCGACGCGAATCCCTATGCGCGTCTCAAGGCGGGGCGGGCCGCGCCGAGGGCGCGTGGGAAGGGGTCGGCAGGAACAATGCCGGGTCGACGTAGGCGCGGTTGAGCGCCACGCCAAAGTGCAGATGCGGGCCGGTCACGCGACCGGTGGCTCCGGACCGACCGATGATTGCGCCTGCGCGCACCGACTGCCCGGCCTGCACGCCAATGGCCGACAGGTGGCCGTACATCGTGATCAGTCCTTCGCCGTGATCGATCAGAACCGCGTTGCCACTGAAGAAATAATTGCCGATGTCGATGACCCTGCCGTCGGCCGCAGCGCGTACCGGCGTGCCCAAGGGAACAGGGATGTCCATGCCCGAATGCGGATTGCGTGCCTCGTTGTTGAAGAAACGGCGCGAGCCGAATGAATTCGTGCGCACACCAGCGACCGGCGGCCGCAGTTGCAGCGTTGCCGGCGGCCGCTCATCGAAGGTCGCCAGTGCGCCCTGCAGCCGCGTCTGCTCGCGCGCAGAGCGCTCCAGATCAGCCTCGGACAGATCCACCTTTGCCGGCGCCACGCTGAGGTGTTGCTCCGCATACTGCTTGGGCGCGATCCGGAACTCCAGGCTCTGCTGGCCGCTTCCCGCGCGCTGGATCACGATCGCGGCGCTGCCGGGCGTCGCACTGAGCGGAATGCCGACAATCGCGAGCCAGCCATCGGCCGCCTTCAATACCATGATGGGCTTGCCGTCGTAGCTGGCAGTGGGGGCGCTGCCCTGATCTTCGCGCAGCGCAGGGATCGACAGTACTGCGACACCGCCGGGGACCTGGCTCGCCCGTGGCAGCGCCGTGGAGCTTGCGAGGCTTGCGTAGCCCGTCGTGGCGGCGACCCAAAATGCGAGCCAGGCGAGGCGCTGCGCGATGCTCACGAGCGGCGCTCGATGACCTTGGCGCGCACGCTGCCATCGGCCAGCCGCGCATCGAAACACTCGCCTGCAGCCAACTGCGCGGCGGAGCTGATCAGCGTGCCGTCCGCGCAGCGCGTGAGCACCGCAAAGCCGCGCCCGAGCGTAGCCAGCGGGCTTACGCTCTGCAATGCGCGCACCGCGCTGTCGAGCCGGGCGGCGCTGCTCTTGAGCTGGGACTGCAATGCACGTTCCAGACGGGCCTCGAGATCATCGAGGCGCTGACTGTGCTGCAGCAGTCGTGCGCGCGGGTGCGCCTGCTGCAGCCGCCGATGCAATGCATCGATGCGGCCGCGCTCGCTCTTGAGCGAGCGCTGCACGGCGGCGGCAAAGCGGGCTGCGAGTTGCGCGAGCCGATGCAGCCATTGACTGGCATCGGGAACCACGAGCTGCGCGGCCCCTGACGGAGTTGGCGCACGCAGGTCAGCCACGAAATCGGCGATCGTGAAGTCGATCTCGTGGCCGATGCCGGTCACGATTGGAATCGGGCAGCGGTACATGGCCCGCGCCACGCGCTCGTCGTTGAAGGCCCAGAGATCCTCGAGCGAGCCGCCGCCGCGCGCCATAATCAGCACATCACACTCCGTGCGCGCAGTCGCGAGCTCGATTGCGGCGACCAGCGCCGGGGCGGCTGCGGCCCCCTGTACCGACGTTGGATAGATCAGTACCGCGGCGGCCGGAAAGCGGCGCGCCAGAACGTGCAGGATGTCTCGAATCGCCGCCCCGCTCGGCGAAGTGATGACGCCGATGCATCGCGGGGCGCTCGGCAGCGCGCGCTTGCGTTCCGGTGCGAATAGCCCCTCGGCAGCCAGACGCGCCTTGAGCTCGTCAAATGCGCGCTGCAGCGCCCCGAGCCCGGCATCTTCGATGCATTCGACCAGCAGCTGATAGTCGCCGCGCGGCTCGTACACACTCACGCGGCCACAGGCCAGCACCAACTGGCCCTCCTTGGGAACGAAGCGCGCCAGCGTGTTACGCGTGCGAAACATCGCACAGCGCAGCTGCGCGTCGCGATCCTTGAGCGTGAAGTACCAATGCCCGGAGGATGGGCGCGACAGGTTTGAGATCTCTCCCTGTACCCAGATCGTCCCCAACCCGGATTCGAGCAGCGCGCGCGCTTCTCGGTTCAGGCGTGAAACCGAATAGACGTTGCGCACCGGCGCGGGGAGGCCAGGACTCGCGGCGACAGGGCTGCTCATGGGCGCCCGATCTTACGCCCGGTCAGCGCGGTTTACCGCATCTGTGCAAGCGGCTAGAATGACTCGCTTCTTCTCGAAGCCCACGAGGCGCAATGCGAATACTCGAAGAAGCGCTGACCTTCGACGACGTTCTGCTCGTACCAGCGCGCTCCGAAGTCCTGCCTCGCGAAGTCGATCTCTCCAGCACCCTCACGCGCAAGATTCGTCTCGGGCTGCCAGTGCTCTCGGCAGCCATGGACACGGTAACCGAAGCGCGGCTCGCCATCACGATGGCGCAGGAAGGCGGCATCGGCATCGTGCACAAGAACATGCCCATCGAGCATCAGGCGCGCGAGGTCGCTCGGGTCAAGAAATTTGAGAGCGGCGTGATCGTCGATCCGATCACGGTGCCGCCGGACGCGACGATTCGTCATGTGATCGAGTTGACGCGCGCGCGCGGCATCTCAGGTGTACCGGTCGTCAGCGGCAGCAAGGTCGTTGGCATCGTCACGCATCGCGACCTGCGCTTCGAGCTGGCCCTCGACGCGCCCGTCAGCACCGTCATGACGCCCAAATCGCGGTTGATCACCGTGCGGGAGAACGCGCCTAAAGAGGAAGTACAGCGGCTTTTGCACAAGCACCGCATCGAGAAGGTCCTGGTCGTCAACGGCAAAGACGAGCTCAAGGGCATGATCACGGTCAAGGATTTCCAGAAGGCCACGGAATTCCCGCGCGCGAGCAAGGACGCCGGTGGCCGTTTGCGGGTCGGTGCCGCGGTCGGTACCACGCCCGATACGCTCGAGCGCGTCGCGGCGCTACGCGAATCGGGTGTCGATGTGATCGTGGTTGACACCTCGCACGGTCATTCGCGTGGCGTGCTCGAGATGATTGCGCGCCTGAAGGGGCAGTGGGGCGACCTCGAGCTCATCGCCGGCAACATCGTCACGCCCGAGGCCGCGCTCGATCTGGTCAAGGCGGGCGCCGATGCGGTCAAGGTGGGAATCGGTCCGGGCTCGATCTGCACCACGCGCGTCGTGGCCGGCGTAGGCGTCCCGCAGATCACGGCGGTCGCGAATGTCGCGGCCGCGCTGGACGGCAGCGGCATATCGGTCATCGCCGACGGCGGCATCCGCTACTCGGGCGATCTGGCGAAGGCGATCGCGGCCGGTGCCCACGCGGTCATGATCGGCAGCATGTTCGCCGGCACCGAGGAATCGCCCGGCGAAGTCGAGCTCTATCAGGGAGCCTCGTACAAGGCCTACCGCGGCATGGGCTCGCTGGGCGCCATGGCGGACCGGCACGGCTCGGCCGATCGCTATTTTCAGGACACCTCGAGCGAGCTCGAAAAGCTCGTGCCCGAGGGCATCGAGGGGCGCGTTCCCTACAAAGGCAGCCTGGTCGCGATCCTGTATCAGCTCGCGGGCGGGCTGCGCGCGGCTATGGGCTACACCGGCAGCAACAGTATCGAGCAAATGCGAACGCGACCCTGGTTCGTGCGTATCACCAACGCCGGCGTGCGCGAGAGCCACGTGCACGATGTGGCGATCACCAAGGAGTCGCCGAATTATCGCGTCTTCTGAGCTCATCGCCGTGGCGGCGAGCGATGGGGTGGCACCCGATCCGGATATTCACGCGCACCGGATCCTGATATTGGATTTTGGCGCGCAATATACCCAGCTGATTGCACGCCGCGTGCGCGAGCTCGGCGTCTACTGCGAGATCCGTCCCTG
>JBEKWD010000302.1:0-4019 GCA_049513435.1 Steroidobacteraceae bacterium
TCGAGAGTTTCGGTCACGAGCAACATCTGTGCGGCCTCTTGCACGGCCGCGATCTCGGGAGAGCCTGCAGCAAGGGCTGCGCAGAGCCCCGCTGCCGTGATCTTCGCGCCTGCACCGAAGCTCAGCACCAGACAATTAACCGGATCATCGGTCAGGCGTTCATCGAGCGTAAAGCAGCGCAACGCCGTGGCAATCCCGGGTAGCGACCCAAGCAGTCGCTGCAACGTTACCGCGCGCTCGCGGTACTCGTGCAGTCTGGCTTCGTGGTCGGCCTGAAACCACGCGTGCAGTGCGAGTGCGGTGGCGGCGATTTCGTAGCGTCCCATCTTGAAGGGGCGTCCAAACGTGCGGTACTTTCCGGACTCGAATCGCGTGAAATCGAGTCCCGCCACTGCGCGCATGAGGTCCGCTCTGCCCGCTACGAACCCGCCGGCGTTGGGACCGCCGTAATATTTGGCGCTGAAGCACACCAGATCGGCGCCGGCCTGAGAATAAGAGCGCATGATCTGCGGTGGGAAGTTCATGTATGCGGCATCGACCACGACCGGTATGCCCCTCGCGTGTGCGCTCTGAGCGATCGTCTTAAGCGAAGGTGTGCCGCCCAGACCCTCCAGGTGCGCAGGCATGAATACTGCGGCCGTTCTTGCGGTAAACGCCGCTTCGATCTGAGCCATGCTGGTGCCCGCGCCATCGCCCGCCGTAACGATGCGCGCGCCCGGGATCCTGACGCAAACGGCATACTTGTACGCCTGAAGTTGCCCGTAGAGCATCACGACCTCATTTTTGAGGCCACTCGTATCAGGCAGTTGCTCCCAACTCGGGCCATCCTCTCCGGTCATGCAGGCTGCGACCGACAACGCAATTGCCGCCGAGGCACCCGGCGTCACCCGGGCTGCCTGTGTCCCGATCAGGCGGGCAATGGATGCTCCGGTCTTCTCAAGCAGCTCGGGGATACGCATGTAGTATTCATTTAGCTGCGTCAAGTCGGCCCAGAGCTGCGGGCTCAGTTTGGATCCGCCCAGGTCGGTGTAGATACCCGAGGCGTTGATAACCGGTTTTACCCCCAGTCGATCAAAGATGCTGGATGTCATTAACGTCGAGTCTCTGGTTGCGGGAGTGGCTCAACGCTCGAGGCCACAGAACTCGAAATCCACCTCGGGTTTCTGGCCCGAGAGTATCTGCGCCAAGGCACGACCGGATCCGCAGGCGTGAGTCCATCCGAGTGTGCCGTGACCGGTGTTGAGGTACAAGTTCGCGACACGACTGCGGCCGATGTAGGGCAGGTTGCCCGGTGTCGACGGACGCAGGCCAGCCCAATAACTGGCCAGCTCGGGATTGCTCACGCCTGGAAACAGTTCCAGCGTGCGCCGAATAATGCTTTGGCAGCGCACCGAATTGAGGGCGAGGTTATAGCCATTTAGTTCCGCAGTGCCCGCGATGCGCAGGCGGCTGCCCAGGCGCGAGAAGGCCAACTGGTACTCGTCATCGGTGAGACTCACGCTCGGGGCTTTGTCGGCATCCAGAATAGGAAGGGTCGCCGAATAGCCTTTGGCCGGATAGATATCCAAGCCCACCCCAACCTCACGCGCGATCTGGCGGCTTGAGCAGCCAAGCGCCAGCACGTAGGCGTCGCCTTGGACCACTTCGTATCTGCCTGACTCCCCGGCCAGCTCAACCCCCACGATCGCACCACCGGCGAGCAGCAGCCGCTGGATACGCACGCCATAACGAAATCGCACGGCCTGATTCGCGGCCAGCTGCGCGAGCCCGGTAGTGAAGCGATACACGTCACCGGACTCATCGGCGCTGGTGTAAGTGGCGCCGGCAAGCTGTGGCTTGATGAATACCATGGCAGGTTCGATTCGCACCACTTCGTCGGCGTCAATCACCCGGAGCTCGCAGCCCATCTCGCGCATGATCTCGGCCGGCTTGAGCGCGCGGTCAAATGCCGCCTGGCTCGTATAGAACTCCATGATGCCGCAGCCAAGCTGGTCGTACTCGATACCAGTCTCGCGCCGGATCTCCCGCAGGCAAGCAAGGCTATAGGTTCCCAGCTTCGCCAGTTGAATCATGTTTCGGGCCGAGCGCTTGGCGCCGCACGCGATCAGGAATTTGAGTGCCCAACTCCACTGCGCCGGATCGGCTCGCAAGCGAAACAGCAGCGGCGCATCTTCCTTGCCGAGCCATTTGAGCACCTTGTACGGGGCTGCGGGGTTCGCCCAGGGTTCGGCATGGCTGACCGAAAGCTGCCCGGCGTTGGCAAAGCTGGTCTCACACGCAGCCCCCGCATTGCGCTCCAGCACGGTCACCTCGTGACCAGCACGGTTGAGATACCAGGCCGCAGTCGTACCGATGACACCGGCACCCAGAACGATTACCCGCACCCATTTCTCCTGGGCAAACGCACATGATACAAGTACGGATGATCGCCTCGGGGGAATAGCGTGGAGGAACTGCTGCAAGGTTATCGGCGCTTTCGTAGCCAGCAATGGCCCGAGCGCCGGGCGGTCTTCGAGCAACTGGCCGACGACGGTCAGGCTCCGCGCGCGATGGTAATCGCCTGCTCGGACAGCCGTGTTGATCCAACCATGATATTCAGCGCCGAGCCGGGAAAATTGTTCGTCCTGCGCAATGTCGCGAACCTCGTGCCGCCATATGAGCCGGACTCGGCCCTGCACGCCACCAGTGCCGCGCTCGAATTCGCGATCCGCGTGCTCGAGGTGCAGGACCTGATCGTGATGGGCCACGCCATGTGCGGCGGCATACGCATGCTGTTGCACGGTGCGCCTGATACCGCTGCAGACTTCCTGCTGCCCTGGATGCGTATCGCCGAGCCGGCCAAGCGCCGCGCGTTGCTGCGCCCGGGCGCCGATCCACAGAGCGAGTGCGAGCAGGAATCAGTCAAGTTATCGCTCGAGAACCTGCTGACCTTTCCGTGGATCGCACAGCGCGTGGCCGAACAGCGTGTACGGCTCAGCGGGATGATCTTCGATATACGCTCCGGTGTGCTCACGCAGTTGCAGCCGGACGGCAACTTCGAAGCGGTTTGACATGTGTACCATAAGCTAGTGTTTTATCAGACATATCTGCCATGCGAACCGTAAACCCATAATCGCGGCAAAGAGCGTCGAGTTGCCGGCCCGCAGCCTTGCGCGACTGCAGCGGCTGTAAGATGATTCCGCCTCGCGCCGGCATTTAGGGGGCCGTATGCATAACTCGAAGAAGCTGGGCACGGCCGGCGCGATGCTGGCCTTTATATTGCTAGCCCATGCCGCGGATTCCATCAAGCTAAACGTCAAGCCCGGCTTATGGGAGTTCTCCAGTGCGGGTCAGGCGAACGGCATGCCGCCCATTCCAGATGAAGCGCTCGCGCGCCTGACGCCCGAGCAGCGCCAGCAGTTCCAGGCGGCCATTCAGTCGAGCATGGGATCCGCATCGAAGCCGAAGCTGTTCAAGGAATGCATCACTCCTGAGAAAGTGGCACAGGGCTTTGACGTGCAGGAGTCCAAGGATTCCACCTGCCAGAGAAGCGTGGTGTCTTCCACATCCAGCGAGTTCGCAATACACGCGGTTTGCACGCGAACCGAGGGCTCGACGACGATCGACTCGCATTTTCAACTCAACGGTTCCGATCAGGTCGCCGGCACGGTCCATGTCGTCACGTCGCGTGAGGGCAAGACCATGACGATCGACAGCAGCGTCAATGGCAAATGGCTCGGTGCAAGCTGCGGCAGCATCACGGGGATCCAGCTCGAGAATTAAGCGCGAGAAAAACCATGCAAGATCAGGCAGCGCCGGTAGATCCCAAAAAGCTCATCGCGCGCATCAAAGGCATTCTGCTGACCCCGCGCACTGAATGGCCGCTCATCGCGGCCGAACCCGCCTCCATCGGCAGCCTGTATACCGGGTACATATTGATCATGGCCGCGATACCGGCCGTGATCCGTTTTGTATCCTCGAGCCTGATCGGCGTGCCGGTGCCATTTCTCGGCTACTACCGCATCGATGTCGGCACCGGG
>JBEKWD010000303.1:0-4018 GCA_049513435.1 Steroidobacteraceae bacterium
GACATTGGACGTGTTGATCTGAGCTGCCGGGGAAAAACGATCGAAGCGCAAGGTATTGCCCCAACCCGTCCAGCTGGACGCGTCGGCATTTCCGGGGGAGTCAATCGGCGATGCCGCCAGTGTCGCGCTCGCACACAGCCATGCGAGCAAACCGCCCGCGCACCATGGCCGCCTCGCTCTGAACCCTGAAACGGCAGGCGCTCTAGACAATATGCGCTTCCGCCTGTAGTAAGCCGCGGAAGTAGCCAAAATCAAATGCGAAGTTCTCCAGCGTGCCGCTGGGATCCCCAGGCGTGCTGGCCACATGATCCGGCATCAACAAGCCGCTGTAGCCGACCTCACGATAGACCTTCAGCGCCTTGACGAAATCAACATCGCCTTCATCAGGAAAAGTCTCGACAAAACTGTCGCGGTGTCCGCGGATATTGCGGAAATGCACATTGAAGATCTTATTGCGACTGCCGAAATAGCGAATGACCTCGAAAATCTCGGTGCCCGGATTCTGCAGCATTTCCGAGACTGTGCCCTGGCAGAAATTAAAGCCGTGATAGGGACTCTCCTGAATGCTGATGAATCGTTTCATTCCCTCTACGGTTCCCAGCACGCGCTGCACGCCTCTGTAGCCTTGCGGCGGCACGCCCGGATCATGTGGATGCAGTGCGAGGCGCACTTTGTATTCGTTGGCGACCGGTACCGCACGGTCCAGGAAATAGGTGATACGTTCCCAAAAGGAGTCTGCAGTCACCACGCCGGCGCGCGTCAATGGCAGGTTTGGCGCATCTTGCAAGCGCCAGGTGGGATTCATGGCATCACCCCGGCCAGGCGTAAGGCCGGTTCGCACGGCGCCCAGTATGGTCAGCGCGTACTTGATGCAGGGAATTCCCGCCGCCGCCACATTGCGGATGTGAATCTGAAAGGCTTCAATGTCACGGTCGCGCTGCGGGCTTTCCCCAAGATCAATCGCTGGATGCGCCTGCTCATCGACATTCATGGTCGGCAGAGCGCATTCGGCAATGTCCATCGTCAGGCCATGGCGTTCCGCCAGCTCGCGCGCGTGGCTGAGTTCCGCGACCGTGGCGTAGATACGCGACGGATCGGCGATGTCGGCCGCGCAGCCAACACCCTGCACTCCATAGCGGGCGAGATAGGCCGCGAGCTGCTCGGTCAACACGCCCTGTACTTCGTGGCCAATCCTGGCTCGAACGGGCTTCAGAGTAGCCGTAGTGGCCGGCGATGCGCCGCTCGGCGCAGCCCCAACGGCTTGCGTCAAACCGATTCCCGCGCCCAGCGCCATGGTGCCAACGAAGTTGCGGCGGCTAAGACTATCCATGAGGCTCACCTGTTATTCCAGCAGTGGATGTCCGGCAGGTAATTGATGCGCATACCAGCTCGCGAGCCGATGTCGAATCGTCTTCTCCCCGACCTGGTCTTCCGGCATTGGCGAAATGAGCTTGTCGTGCACCAGCAGGCGATAGACGTATAGCGCCTTGGCGCTCGCCGAGTCGGTCGGCTCGAATTCGACCGCCTTGCGTCCTTCTGCATATTTGATGCCGGCAAGCAACGCCGCTTTGAATACTTCCGCTTCGTTTTTGAGTTTTTTCATGACGCTATGGCAATTGCGATGAGGTATCGCTGCTTGGAGACGTGATCGAATACAGCATCAGATCTTGCCCCCCGACTGTCGTGGCCACTAAGTGCTCGAATGTGAATCCGAGTTTGCGTAGCAGTTTGCCTGAGGCCTGATTGGTCTGCGAAGTGATGGCCACGATCCGATCGATGCGAAGACGCGTTGCCGCATACGACATCACGGCCGCCGCTGCCTCGTAAGCATAACCGTTGCCCCAGAAGCGTGATAGGAAAGCAAACCCGAGATCAACGTCTTGCAATGTGTCGCGCTTTATCAGACCGCACATGCCCAGGGGCTCGCCACTGTCTGTCAATTCGACCAGGTATAGGCCAAAGCCGAGTCGGGCATACATCGCAAGCGGACCGTCCTGGATATAGCGCTCCGCGTCGCTGGATGTCTTAATACCTTTGTCGCCAATGTGTTGCAGCCAGGAGGGCTCGTTTAAGAGCTCGACAATGAAGGCTGCATCGTTAAGATCGAAGTGGCGCAGAGTCAGTCGTTGCGTTTGCAGGACGCGCGTGCTCATGTTGACGCAGCGTTGCGTAGATAAGAGCTTAGCCGCGCAAGGGCAGGGGTGCACACAACGGCGTAAAGCCGCCCGGCTCAGTGCGATTCCGCAGGAATCGGTGCACCGCGACAGCCGACCAGAAAGTCAAAATCGCAGCCGCGGTCTGCCTGCAGTACGTGCTTGACATACAGGGCCTGATATCCCTGCCTGCTGCTGGGTGGCGCACGCCATGCTTGTCGCCGACGCTCCAGCTCGCCAGGGTCTACGAGCAGTTCCAGTCGGCGGCCTGCGACGTCCAATACAATCTGATCACCCTGCTGCACCAACGCCAGCGGCCCGCCGACGGCGGCTTCAGGGGCGACGTGCAGCACGACCGTGCCGTAGGCGGTGCCGCTCATGCGCGCATCGGAGATTCGCACCATGTCGCGCACGCCGCGCGCCAGCAGCTTCGCGGGCAGAGGCATGTTGCCGACCTCGGCCATGCCCGGGTAGCCACAAGGGCCGCAATTTCGCAGCACCATGATGCTGCTCGCATCGATCTCGAGCGTCGGGTCATCAACTCGTGCATGAAAGTCATCGATCGAATCGAACACGACCGCGCGGCCAGTGTGCTGCATCAGCTCCGCAGTCGCAGCAGATGGTTTAAGTACCGCGCCATTGGGTGCGAGATTGCCCCGCAGAACCGCGATGCCTCCGTTCGCAGTCAACGGTGCAGTCACGGGCCGAATCACATCGGCGTTGAAAACCTCCGCGCTGCCTGCATTCTCCTTGATGCTCTTTCCGTTGACCGTCAATAAGTCACCATCGAGCAGTCGTGCCTCCAGGAGCTGGCGCACGACCGCCTGCAAGCCCCCGGCATAAGCAAAGTCCTCCATGAGGAATTGGCCCGAGGGCATCAGGTTGACCAAAGTCGGTATCGAGCGACCCAGGCGGTCCCAGTCATCGAGATTTAAATCAACGCCGATACGTCCGGCAATGGCGATCAAATGCACCACCGCATTGGTTGAGCCGCCGATCGCGGCAGTGAGGCGAATCGCATTTTCAAACGCAGGCTTGATTAGAATCCGCGAGAGTCGAACGTCTTCTTTGACCAGATCGACGATGCGCCGGCCGGCCAGATGTGCGAGCACGCCGCGGCGCGAGTCCACTGCGGGGGTGGCCCCGTTGCCCGGTAATGCCACGCCCAGCGCCTCGACCAGACAGGCCATAGTCGAGGCTGTTCCCATCGTGTTGCAACTACCGGCAGAGCGGTTCATGCCGCTTTCGGCCGTCGCCAGATCGGCCATACTCAGCTTTCCGGCCCTGACCTCCTCGCTCAGCCGCCACACGTCAGTGCCAGAGCCGATGTCTCGGCCCCGAAAGGTGCCCCGAAGCATGGGTCCACCAGAGACGACGATGGCGGGTACATCGCAACTTGCAGCACCCATCAGCAGGGCCGGCGTGGTCTTGTCGCAGCCCACCAGCAGCACGACGCCGTCGATCGGATTGCAGCGTATCGACTCCTCTACATCGATACTGGCAAGATTTCGCAGTATCATCGCGGTCGGGCGGATATTCGTCTCGCCGAGCGACGTGACGGGGAATTCGAGCGGAAGTCCGCCAGCCTCCCAGACGCCGCGCTTTACATGCTCTGCCAGGTCGCGCAGGTGCGCGTTGCACGGGGTCAGTTCCGAGAATGTGTTGCAGATCCCAATTACCGGCCGCCCGTCGAATTCGTCAGCCGGAAAGCCACGCATCCACGATCGATGAATGAACGCGTTGCGATCGTGTCCGGAAAACCACGCCTGAGATCGCAGTGCTCGCTTGGATGATTTCATGCTTATAGCCAACGCGCCGAGGATGCGCGCTTTTCAGGAGCCGGGATTATGCCATATCACATAGCC
>JBEKWD010000304.1:0-3981 GCA_049513435.1 Steroidobacteraceae bacterium
CTGTTGGACGGCGCGGTCGTGACCGAAAGCATCCGCCAGGTTCTTTAGGAGCCGTCATGTTCCGCAACTATCTAACCGTCGCGCTGCGCAACATGGTTCGGCACAAGCTCTACAGTATAATCAACATCGCTGGCCTCGCGGTGGGCCTCGCCTGCGTGCTGTTCATCGTTCTGTTCGTGCGCGACGAGTTGTCCTACGACCAGTGGCTGCCCGGCACCGAGCATCTTTACCGACTGGAGCAGACCGTGCTCGTACCCAGCCGGCCGGTTCTGCCCCTGGCCGTCGTTCCGTTCGCGATGCCCGCCGCGATGAAGGACGAGATCCCGGAAGTGACGGGGATGACCAGGGTCTGGCAGGAACAGTTTACCCTCACAGCCGGCGACAGACAGTTCGTGGAGACGACTGTCGATGTGGTGGACCCTGGCTTCTTTCAAATCATCAAACTACATCTGATCGCCGGCGATCCACAACAGGTGCTGCGCGAGCCCGACTCCATCGTGTTGTCGCAGTCGGCGGCGCGCAAATATTTCGGTAACGCCGATCCACTCGGCAAAATCATCACCACCGGCCGGGGCGGCTGTGACGACAAAGACAGAGCATGCCTTGACAGCATCATTTCACTGCGGGTGACCGGAGTTGCGCGCGATATCCCGCACAATTCACAGCTGACCGGAGAATTCTTCGTCTCCAACAAGTCTTTGGTGGACCGCTATCAGCAGCAGATGAAAGAGAACTGGCTCGCTCAGAACGGCTGGGGCTATCTGGTGCTCGCGCCGGGCGCGGATCCGCAGAGCGTGATTGCCAAAGCCGCGCCGATGCTGGATCGCGCGTTGACCAAAGATCTGAACAGATTCGGCGTCAAACTCAACGGCGCCCAGGCCTATCTGCTGCACCTCACGCCTTTCTCGAAAGTCCATCTGGACTCGGGCCGCTGGGTTTACAACATGACACCTCCCGGAAGCTGGGCGACTGTTTATGGCGTCGCAGCCATCGGCCTGCTGATTCTGCTGGTCGCCTGCTTCAACTTCATGAATCTGGCTACGGCTCGCGCGCTGCTGCGGGCGCGCGAGATCGCTCTGCGCAAGACCATGGGTGCTCTGCGCCAGCAGCTTGTAATCCAATTTCTTGGCGAGGCCGTTCTGATGGCGCTTTTGGCGCTGCTGCTGGCGCTCGCGATGACGCAAATGCTGCTGCCCGCTTTCGACAACTTTTTGCAGCGACCGATCGCCTTCACTTACGCCGCTGATTGGCCGCTGCTGTTGTTGATACTGGCCATTGCAGTGGCTGCCGGGCTGGTGAGCGGCAGTTATCCCGCGCTGGTGCTGTCGGGTTTCCGGCCGGCTGCGGTCCTGCGCGCCAACACCGGTGGCCAAGCCGGTTCGGGTCGGTTGCGCGCGATCCTCGTGGTCCTGCAGTTCGCGGTCTCGATCGGGCTTGGCATCGCCGCCCTGGTTGTGTTCAGCCAGATCAGCTTCGCACGCAATGTCGATCTGGGACTGCAGCGTGACAATGTGCTGATCATCGATGGACACGGCCGCGTGACCGGCGAAGGGCGCGAAAGCTTCGTGCAGGCGTTGCGCTCCCAACCGGGCGTGCTAGCCCTCGGTATGGCCAATTTTCAGCCTTTCGACAGCGGGCAGTCCCTCGTGAATGTGATGGTCCCGGGACATCCCGACATGATCATGCTCAACGAGATCGACGCCAGCCCTGACATTCCGAGCGTCTATGGCATGAAGTTGATTGCCGGACGCTTGCTGTCCGACACGCGCGCCGAGGACAGGATGTACTTCAAGGGGTTCTTGCAGCTGGAACTGCGTAATGAAGGCCACAATATCCTCATCAACGAGACGGCCGCCGCGCGCATGGGGTTCACACCGCAACAGGCGATCGGCAAGAACGTCCTTTTCGGCCTTAACCATGTGAATATCGTGGGGGTACTTGCCGACGCGAAATACGGCGGCGCGCGCGAGCCCGTCAAACCCACCGCTTTCGACTATTACCCGGAACAATCCGCTAACGTTGCCTTGCGCCTGCGCGGCGACATGATCCCGCAGACCCTGAGCTTCATCGACAAGAGCTGGCACAGTTTCGCGCCGATCACAGCTGCCCAGCGCCACTTCCTGGACGATAGCTTCGACAAGCTCTACAGCGCCGACGAGCGCCAGGGCGCGATGTTCGGCATCTTTGTCGCGATCGCCATATTCATCGCGTGCCTGGGTCTGTTCGGGCTGGCCGCCTTCACGGCCGGGCGGCGCACCAAGGAGATCGGCATCCGTAAGGTGTTCGGGGCGAGCACCCACGATGTCGTATTGCTCCTGATTTGGCAGTTCTCGATTCCCGTGCTCATCGCCAATGCAATCGCCTGGCCGCTGGCTTGGTATTACCTGCGGGGCTGGCTCGAGGGCTTCGCCTATCGGATTGCACTGAACCCGCTTTACTTCGCTGGAGTCGGTACGGTTGCGCTGGTGATCGCCTGGATCACGATCTTCGCTCATGCCTGGCGTGTCGCCCGCGCCAATCCCATCAATGCGCTGCGCTATGAGTAAGGCATGGCTCGCGCTGACCGTGTTACTGGCGGGCTGTGCTACACAGGTGCCGCAGGCGCTGCCGCCACGGCTTTTGCCGAGAGCCTTCACCGGTCCCGCGCCTTCCGGAGCGCAGATCTGGCCCGATGCGTCCTGGTGGCGCGGCTTCGGAGATGCTCAACTGGCGGCGCTGGTGGAGCAAGCGCAAGCGGAGAATCGCGACCTGGCTATCGCTGCTGCGCGTGTGATGCAGGCCGAGGCGCAGTCAACCATCCAGCGTTCGGCGCTCTTCCCCCAAATCAGCGGCCAGAGCAATTATCAGGCGAGCGGTTGTAAAGGTCTGGCTTGCCAGCAATATCTCAGTGGCAAGGATTTCGGACTGCAGTTGAGTGCCAGTTATGAACTCGATTTCTGGGGCTTGGCGCGCGACAATCTGCGCGCCGCCAACGAGCAATTGAAAGCTGCCCGCTTCGCGCAGCAGTCGGTCGCTCTGACCGTCACCGCCAACGTCGCCAGCCAATATCTGACCGTGCTGTCGCTGCGCCGTCGCATCGCCATCGCCGATGAGTACATCGCTGCAATCAACAGCATCCTGGATGTGATCAAGCTCAGGGTGAAGGCAGGTGCAACTTCGCATCTTGATTTAGCGCAAGAACAGGCCCAGATCGAGGCCGTGCAGTCGCAGCTTCCGTCGCTGGAGACGCTCGAGAAGGAGGCCTTGTATTCGCTGGCGGTTCTTCTGGGTCGGCCGCCCGAAGGCTTCGATGTAACGCACAGTGAATTGGACGCGGTGCTGGCGCCGCCTGTCGGGGCGGGCCTGCCGTCGGACTTGCTACTGCGCCGGCCGGACGTCGCGCAAGCTGAGGCCATTCTGGCCAGCGCCCACGCTAACGTTGATGCGGCGCGCGCCGCCTTCCTGCCGCAGATTTCGCTGAATGGTTCCGGCGGCTTTCTGAGTAGCACGCTCGGAACAATGCTGCAGGTTTCGAATTCTGGCTACACCTATGGCGCGGGCCTGCTGCAGACCATCTTCGACGGCGGCAAGCTGATCGGGGGGAAGCGCCTGGCCGAGGCGACGCAGACACAGTACATCGCTGCCTATCAGAGCGCGGCTCTCAACGCCTACGCGGATGTGGAGTCGGCCCTGGTCGAGGTGGCCAACACCGGGCGGGCGGAAAACCATCTGCGCGGTTTGATCAGTGCTGCACAGGAGGCCTTCGAAATAGCCCAGCTGCAGTACCGCCAAGGCGTTGCAGACCTGATCGTCGTACTGCAAGCACAACAGACCCTATTCTCGGGCGAGGATCAGCTCGCCCAGACGGTACTCGCCAATCGTCTGGCCTTTATCCACCTGTACGAGGCGCTGGGAGGTGGATGGGTGGAGAAGCCCGAAGAGCGCACTCAGTTTGCGGCGAGCGTCTCCATTCAGCCTCAGGACCCGCAATAGCCCGCTATT
>JBEKWD010000305.1:0-3935 GCA_049513435.1 Steroidobacteraceae bacterium
GATGGTTGCCGCATCGCCTTCGCGAATCGAGCCGAGCTGGGTTTCTTCAAAATAGGCGTCCACCCAAAACGAATCCGAATCGACAAGAGAGACTTCGCTCTGCCCAATATTTGCGAAGTCGTAACGTTGAGTCAGGAGATTCGTCACCCAGCCATTAACGGGCGATCGAATCTGTGTGCGCTCGAGATTGACGCGCGCTTGACGCAGGTTGGCTGTTGCCTGTTGAACCTGCGCTTGGGCGATCAAGGCATTGCTTTCATAGGTCTGGGCCTGCTCGAGTGCGACGGCGTCGACTTGACTGAGCTGTGCCCTGCGTTGTGCTTCCCGCGTGATGTTCTCCGCGTCGCTTCGGGCCTGCTGAAGCGCCGCCTCGCTCCTAGTGACCGCAATCTTGTAGTCAGTCGGGTCGATCACCATCAGCAAGTCACCTTTGTGAACAAACTGATTGTCGGTGACTTGCAGTTCCACGATGCGCCCGGAGATCTCGGGTGCCATCGTCACGACATAAGCGCGCACGGTTCCGTCGCGGGTCCAAGGCGATTCGACATAGGCACGCCACATGGCTCGGCCCAGCACGACTGCGAGAGCGACGCTGGCAAAGGTGATCAGCAACGAAACGGCTCGTCGGTGTAGAGCAGCGGTACTCGGGCGCCGTGAAACATCGGCGGTCTCGGTAACCGGCTTCGGCGGGGAAGGGTTGGAAGGTGGCGTATCACCGCCTGCCGATGCCTCGCTCTTCGCTTTGATTTCGGCATCCGACATGGCGAGCACTACTCTGTGATCAGAAGGACGATTGACGAAAGCAGGATCACGTAAATCGCCAATACGAACAGGGCGGGGTGCCAGACATAGCGCAGCAGATCGAAGCGGTCGGCGACCCGGCGCAGCGTAATCGTTGCGAGCCAGGCGACGACCATGATCACCGATATGGGCGCAACGTACACACCGAACAGATTCACCTCAGAGAGCCTCACGTGGAACCTCCAGCCTCGAAGTAGAGCGCATGTTGGGCAAGCACTTCCGACAATGCGAGGAGATTGCCGCGGGCGCGGAGCGCCAGGCGCAACGCCGCCCCTGCCTTGGGCTTCGTTGCCAGGTCCTGATCGAGGCGCGTGAGCTCTGCACTTGCGAGGCTGCTGTGGCCCTGGGCCAAGGCTTTGAGAGCGGGCTTAAGACCCGCTGCCAGGCCTAGGCGGCGGACGATGCGGTGCAGCCGGATTATTTCGGTTCCGGCCGAGAGAGCGGCCAGGAGCTGTGCACGTTCAAGCGGCTCGGCAGCGTCGGGCAAGGCGGTGAGGCGAGCGTAGACACGGCGCTCCCAATCGTTGCACCTCTGCGGAACAGGACCTCCGGCAAGGCGGCGCAGATCCCTTAGCGTCAGCGTCAGGAGTCGGCGCGTCCTGAACGCGGGGGATAACGGTGGCACCAAGAGGAAGGAGAGCACGGCGATGCCCTCGCCGGCATAAAGGGCAAGCGCGGAGTTGTAGAACTGGATGGTGTCGTAGCGCGGCGCGTTGACTGGCGCAACGAGCGGTACGATATTTGGCGCCATCGCCGCAAACAACGCCGTCTGCCAGCGCTGGGCGCTCAGGGCGCCGGCCGGTACCAAAAAAATGGCTATTGCAGCACTAAAGCCAACGAAAGTTTGCATTTGCGGCAGCACTGCAAACGAGATGATCGCGGCGCATACCGTGGCAAGCACACAACCGGCGAGGAAGCTCAATGCCCATCTGTATCCTTGATCGCCCTTGGCTCCAAACAGAACCACCGGGACGGCCGCCCAAGTGATGGCTGCGGCCCCGCTCGGCCATCCGGTCAGTACCCAGAAAAGCTCCACGGCGCCGAGCGTGATGAACGTGCGGCCCGCGCTCACGAGAGCAGGAGCCCAGTCGGCCACATAGAGCCGAAAACGACCCTGGCGCGGACGAGGCCGCGCCGGATCGGCTACGAGCAGCGCGAGGCCGTTGAGCGCCTCCGCGACACCAAGGAGAACCTGAGCGGCCTGGCCGATCAACAGCCGTAGCGAGGGCGTGCGCGCGGGCACTGAAAGCAGAGCGCGTACCGCCTGCCGACAGATTTGACGCATCCCGGCCGGATTCGCCAACCAGTGCGAGTCCTCGTAATTATGGCCCGCTCGCAGCTTGAGCGGGAATCTTCGCAGCACTTCGCCAGCATCGTACTGCGAGTCGAGCGGTAGTCGCACCAGGTGATTCGCGACAGCCCTCCAGCCCGCCAGAGCACCGAACAAGCCGTCGATAGCCCTCAGTAGTAGTGGTGAACGGTAACGAAGCTGAGACGATTCGCCGATCGCCTGGTCTATGGCGGGATCGAGCGCAATGACCCGCCGGATGAGCTCGCGTCGAACCGGCTGCGTATCCGGCCGCTCCGGACCGCTTGCCGCCAGCGCGCCCGCAAATCGACCTATGATTTCCGCGGACAGGGATGCCAGTTGCAAAGCCAGTCGACGCCGCGCGCCGCCGAAATCAGTCAGAGCGAGAACAACTCCAGCACAGACAATCCCGATGCAGATCGCGCTCGCCCGGTCAACGGCCAACATGAAAGCTTGCGCGCCCGGACCACCCGTGGCTCCAAGCTCGTCACTCGCTATGATGGCGGCTGTATAACCTGCGAGCGCGGCCGCGTAGGAGGCGAAATTGCGCAGCAGCGTCGCGATCAGAGTGCACCCGGCGCCCCACAGCGCAAGGGCAACGAGGAACGCAGCGCGGCTCTGAATGAAGCAGGCTGTCAGTACCACGATGACGGTCGCACCCACCACCGTGCCAATCATCCGGAACCAACCTTTGCGGAGCGATGCGCCCAGGCTCGGCTGACAGACAATCCCCGCGGAGGTTCCCGCCCAATACGCGCCGTCAATTTGCAGCCAGAAGGCGATGTAGAGCGCAAGACACACGGAGGCGGACAGTCGCAAGCCAAAGATCAAAGCTGGAATCGAAGCACTCGCTGTTCTTCTCAATGCCTGCGCATCAAACATCATGCGCAAGCGACGCGCCGGGTATTCCATCCAGGTAGCCAGAGTATCCACGGCGAATTCAGCCCCTCCTGTTTCGACCCGCGAGGAGGCTCATCGGCGCAACGGGCGGCGCCATGACAAGGGTCACGCCCCTCACGAGGATCTCCCGCTAACGCCAGAGATTCGTTCGCGCGAGGTCGATGACCTCATCGCCTTTGCCGCTCAGGATCGCTTTGACCATGTAAAGCGTGAAGCCTCGCGATCGGTGGCAATCAAAGAGGCCATTGATGAGGTGCAGATTGCCCGGTCTGCAGCTGCCGGCGCAGACCGCGAGATCACCCGTGAGATGCGCCTCCGCACCCGCTGCAAAGGCTGCGATCTCCTCGTGCCTGACAGGAATCCATTCGATTTTTTGCTGGCGACGAAGCGAGTCCGTCAGACCATTGAGGCTATCGCCGACGATGCCATAGATGCGCTTGACGCCGGCCGCTGCGAGCACTTCGGCAAATTGATCTGCGACTGTTCGTACCATGATACTTCCCTCCGACGGAATGCAAGTGGTTCGCAACCGGCACTCGGTCTACGCAGGCATTTAAGACAAGCGATCTTGGACGCGATACGCAAGACATAGCGATCCCACCAGATGCGAGGCGAGGAATCGATTGTAGGATGGTATCGATCGATAGATTGGTGTCGGCCGGCGCCACGAGCGCTGCTCGCACTTCAGTTTCCCGGAGGGCTTTAGCAAGGGTACGAAACTCTCTCTAGGGGGACCACGCGCCGAGCGATTGGGTTCCGGACCTAGTGGGCATGCACCAGTGCCCACTGATAGGAAGGTATCGATCGATACCTTCCTGTAATCGACCCGCTTTCCTGCGTCTGGTGAGATTGCTTACAGTCTCATCATTGCTGTGTCTGTCATGTGTCAAACCCAATCGCTTGTAACTAACGGACCAATTGAGAG
>JBEKWD010000306.1:0-3925 GCA_049513435.1 Steroidobacteraceae bacterium
AGATCGCGCCCGCGCGCGTACGCGTTGTCCCGGTGCACGATGATCGAGAGCGCATCGACCGGCTCGCCGTTGATCAGAATATCAAGCTTGACCAATGGTGCGCTCTGAAAATGGCTGAAGACATAATCGAACGAGGCGTAGCCGCGGCTGGCCGATTTGAGCCGGTCGAAGAAATCCATCACGACTTCAGCCAAGGGCAGCTCGTATTGCAACGACACCGCGCTGGCCAGGAATTGCATCTTTTTCTGAGTGCCGCGCTTCTCGCTGCACAGCGCCAGCACCGCGCCGACATAGTCCGGCGGCACCAGGATGCTGGCATTGATGATCGGCTCGCGTATTTCGGCGATCTCATTGGCGGGCGGCAGTTTCGAGGGATTATCGATCTGCTCGATCTTGCCATTGGTGCGCGCGAGCTCATAGATCACGGTCGGGGCGCTGGTGATGAGCTCGAGTGAGTATTCGCGCTCGAGGCGCTCCTGCACGATGTCCATGTGCAACAGGCCGAGGAAGCCGCAGCGAAAACCGAAGCCCAGCGCCGCGGACACCTCCGGCTCGTAGTGCAGCGCCGAGTCATTGAGCTTGAGCTTGGCGAGCGCATCGCGGAACGCCTCGTAGTCCTCGGCATTGACCGGGAACAGGCCGGCGAAAACCCGCGGCTGGATCTGCTTGAAACCGGGCAAGGCATCAGCGCACGGCCGCGCGTCGAGCGTGATGGTGTCGCCGACCGGCGCGCCGTCAATCTGCCTGATGCCGGCAATGATGAACCCGACCTCCCCGGCGCTCAGGGCCTCGAGCACGATTGGCTTGGGGGTGAAGCGGCCGAGCCGGTCCACATTGTGACTGCGGCCAGTGGAGAACACGCGGATCTTCTCTCCGCGGCGCAAGGTGCCGTTGACGACCCGAACCAGCGAGACCACGCCGACGTAGTTGTCGAACCAGGAGTCGACGATCAGCGCCTGTAAGGGCGCCAACGGGTCGCCGCGCGGCGCTGGGATGCGATGGATGATCGCCTCGAGCAATTCGGGCACGCCCTCGCCGGTCTTGGCGCTCACGCGCATGGCATCGGTCGCGTCGATACCGATGATCTGCTCGATCTCGGTCGCGACCCGGTCCGGATCGGCCGAGGGCAGGTCGATCTTGTTGATCACGGGCAGCACTTCGAGCCCCTGCTCGAGCGCCGTGTAGCAATTGGCGACACTCTGTGCCTCCACGCCCTGGGATGCATCGACGACCAGGAGGGCGCCATCGCAGGCCGCCAGGCTGCGCGAGACTTCGTAGGAGAAATCCACGTGCCCCGGCGTATCGATCAGGTTGAGCTGATAGCGCTCGCCATCGTGGGCCAGGTACTGCAAGGTGACGCTCTGCGCCTTGATGGTGATGCCGCGCTCGCGCTCCAGATCCATGGAGTCGAGCACCTGGGCCTGCATTTCCCGTTCTTCGAGTCCGCCGCAGAGCTGAATGAAGCGGTCCGCCAGGGTTGATTTGCCATGATCGACGTGCGCGATAATGGAGAAGTTGCGTATGAATTGCATCAGGCGACTTGAACGCCCCGGCATCGAGGCGCGCGGATTATAGCCTCAAGGCTGTCCGAGCAGCCGCAGCAGCTCGCTCGCATCCAGGCGCTGGCTGCACACCAGCGTCGCACCGAGCAACAGCACCGGTATCTTAAGGCCGTAACGGCGCTGCAATTGCGCATCACTGTCCACGTCGACAATGGCGAGCGGCGGCAGCGCGGCACGCCGAGCCAGGGCCCGCAGCGCGGCGTGCATCTCCTCGCACAGGCCGCACTCGGCGCGCGTCAATAATGTCAGCGTGGGCGCCCCGCCCGCCTCCAGCGCACTCAATGGGACGCAGGCCCAGGCCCGCCCGCGAAGGCGGCCGAGCCCGGTGCCATCACCTCGCTGTTCCCGTGGCTGGCGCCAAATGCAGCGCTGCTGTCGCTGACCGCCTGCGGGGCCAGCGGTGTAATCGGCACCGCCGGCATCGTGCCGCCAAACGCCCCGGCGCCCACATCAGGGGCCGGCGGCCCCAGGCCCGGCAGCGCATCGGCGCCCCCTGGGGCGGCAGCGGCGCTGCGAATCGACTGCGCGATCGCGCGCACGGTCTCGGGTGGCACCTCCCCGACCGCAATGACCCGATAGCCCTCGACGATGGTCGCGTAGGCCGAGGAAGTGCCCAGATTCGCGATGTCCTCGCCGGCCGTGTCGCTGTCGCCGGCCGGTCCGCGCTCGATGAAGACCGAGACCGATGCCAGCCCGTCGCTGAACACCAGGTGCTGAACCGGTCCGCCGTGCAACATCTGCCGTGAGCTCGCCAGAATGCGAAATCCAGGCGGCAAGGCGCTGACTTGCCAGCTTGGCCACTCGCGCCTGCTTTGCCACTCGCGTCGTCTGTGCCAGCGTGCGATCGCCTCGGAGTCGTGCCGCACCCAGCGGTAATTGCGCGCATCGATCGTGGTCTCGAGCTCGGCATCAGCGATATGCGTGGGCAGGCTCAGGCTCGTGAACACCATCTGCTCGAGCACCCCGCCGTGGCTGTCGCGCAGTTGCGTCTTCAGCGGCATCGCCGTGGCCTCATCGATCCAGACGCGATAGCCATAGCGCATGCCATCGAGCGGTGTAATGGCGATCACGTGGGCAGCGCGGCCCAGCACGCGTGCACTCGAGAGCGACTTGACCTCGTACTGCCCGGCGCTGATCGCATCGCTGCGCGGCACGCCGCCCAGAATCAGGCTCGTATCGGGGCTGCGCTCCACGAGCACGGTATGCTGATCGGGCAGGTAGCAGATCAGCTGAGTTCCCTTGCGGATGAATTCACGGCCCGAGCCGTCCATCGATAAGAGCCGCTCGGCTACCTCGCCGTCGCTGACGCGGTGAACGACGCGCAGCGTCTCGGAGTCCCCGCCGGCATGCTCGTGAACGAATACGCCCTCGTAGTTGCGCGTCGCGAGCGCCTGATCGGCCCGCGCCAGCCACTGGTGCGCATCATCGCTCGCGGCGCGAACCGGCATCGTCGTCCAGCAAAGAGTCAGCAGCGCGCAGCCGCCGGCGGCGCGCAGCAGCCGCGCCGGGAGGCTAGCGGCCGGCGCGGGAGACGGGACTGATCGCATCGGCGCCAGCGGCCACAGCTTGCTGGGCCGGGCTGACCGCACCTGCGAAACCCGGTGCGATACTGACCCCGTCCTCGCCCGTGACCAGCTCCGACAGCAGATTACGGCGCACCAGCGGCGTCGAGAATGCGCTGTGCGCGACGATGTAGTCAGCCAGTTGGGTGCGCAGGAACGTGTTCGCACTGCCGCGAGCGGCTGGCGTCACGTAGCTGGGCGCGCTATTGAGCGCTCGCACTTGCGTGGCCGGCGCGGGCGCGACGCGACTGTCCGCCGGGCTCGAGACCTGCGCCACATTCATCGAAGCCTGCGGCATCACCGCGACAGCCCCGCCCCGCCGCAGCGCCGCATCGCGCAGCATCATGACCGAGACTCCCGCCACCCCGGCGACCAGGCTCGCGGCCAGCGCCCCGCTCCACCACAGGCTCTGGCGCCGTCTGGCGGCCAGGGAGCGCCCAGCCAGCGCCGCGCTTACGCGCGCCGCAAACCCGCGGCGGGCCGTGGCCACTGGCTCCGAACGCATGGCCGCGCCGATCAAGGCATAGCGCGCCCAGCAGGAGCGCAGATTCTCTTCCCGGTCAATGCGGCGCGCGAGCAGCTCGCACTCCGCCGCCGGCAACTCGCCATCGAACATCGCCGACAGCTGGCTTTCCAACTCGTCGCGATTCATACCAGCTCCTCCGCCCGGCCCAGTCCGCCGTCAAACACTTCCCGCAGACGTCGATCGATCGCCTCGCGCGCGCGAAAGATGCGGGAACGCACCGTGCCGACCGGACAGTCCATCGACGCGGCAATCTCTTCATAGCTCAAGCCCTCGAG
>JBEKWD010000307.1:0-3925 GCA_049513435.1 Steroidobacteraceae bacterium
GGCGTTGTGCGCGCCAATCATGCTCCACTCGAGCTCGCCGTAGTCATGTCCATCGCCCAGCACATGAAAGCGCGAGAAGTCGGACTCCGGCGGCGCAGCGAGGCTCCACTGCACGCCGGTCCTGGCGCTGCGGGCGAAGCGCTCGACCGCTGTCCAGCAGCCGGCCGCCAGCACGCGCTGCAGGTTCGCATCTGCGCCATTGCAGATCACGCGTCCCGCGCCCGGCACGGTGCGCAGCAGATGCTCGAACTGCCGCTCGATCGACGCCAGGTCCGGATAGATGTCGGCATGGTCATACTCGAGGTTATTGAGCACCAGAGTGCGGGGACGGTAGTGCACGAACTTGGCGCGCTTGTCGAAGAACGCCGTGTCGTACTCGTCCGCCTCGATGACGAAATAGGGGGCAGCGCCCAGACGCGCGCTCACAGCGAAATTCTGCGGCACCCCGCCGATCAGGAAGCCCGGCGCGAGCCCGGCCGATTCAAGGATCCAGGCCAGCATGCTGCTGGTGGAGGTCTTGCCATGCGTGCCGGCGACCGCAAGCACCCAGCGCTCGCGCAATATTTGACTCGCCAGCCACTCGGGGCCGGAAGCATAGGGTAGAGCGCGATCGAGCACAGCTTCGATCACGGGCATGCCGCGCGTCATGGCATTGCCGACGATGAACACGTCGGGCTCGAGCGTGAGTTGCTCGGCCCCGTAGCCTTCGATCAGCTCGATGCCCAGCGCCGCCAATTGCGTGCTCATCGGCGGGTAGACATTCTGGTCCGAGCCGGTGACGCGATGGCCGGCAGCGCGCGCCAGCGCGGCGATCCCACCCATGAATGTGCCGCATATGCCGAGTATGTGAACGTGCATGCGCTTAACTAAAGCCTAATGTGGGGGGCTGAACACGGCCAGGAACGCCAGCTCTTCGGCCAGCATCTGGCTGAAGGCCAGCAGCAGGCAGAACCCGAGCCCTCGCTCGAGCGTGGAGCGCAGAATGTGCGCGACCGCGACCAGCGTCCAGATCAATACCGCAACCGCCGCGACATAGACCGGGATCTGCCAAAAGGCATCCTCGGCGTAGCGCGCGACGAGCCATACCGAGACGATGCTGGGCACGGCCAGCACGGTCTGCACGCCGAACAAGGCGGCAGCGGTCTGCACATAGCGCTCCGAGCGCCCGACAATGCGCAACAATGCCCAATACCATGCGGCCACAAATACCACGTCGGCGCCGAGCTGCACCAGCCAGTCAGGCCGCTGCGGCGGCAATAGCTGCCCGAGCAGCGCGCTGAGCAGAACGTAAGCGCCGATCGTCAATGGCAGTAAAATGCCGACGGCGGGCAAGTCCTGCGGTCCGCGCTGCCAGATAGCGATGTAGCCATAGAGCCGCAACAACGCCAGGAGCTGAGCGATCATGTCGGAGATTATCAGCCACACGGCCGCGCTCGTGCAGTTGTGCGAACAATTGCGCGCACACAGCGTCATTGGGCTGGATACGGAATTTATGCGCGAGCGCACTTATTTCGCGCAACTGTGCTTGATACAGCTCAGTTTTGCGCAGCGCGCGGTTTGCATCGATACGCTGAAGCTGCGCGACCTGAGCGCACTGCAGCCGATCATGCAAGCGCGTGAGCCGCTCAAAGTACTGCACGCCGCACGGCAGGATCTGGAAGTGCTCGAGCCCGCGACCGGAGCGGTGACGGGCTTGTTCGATACGCAGGTTGCGGCCGCGCTGATCGGCATGCCCGCGCAAGTCGGATATGGCGAGCTGGTCGAGCAATTGCTGTCCACAAAATTGCGCAAAGCCGAGACGCGCACCGATTGGTCGCGCCGCCCGCTCAGCAGCGCACAACTGACCTATGCCCTCGATGATGTGCACTACCTGCTGCCGTTGCGCGCGCGCTTGCGCGAGCGGCTCGAGCAGCTGGGCCGCTGGCATTGGTTCGAGGAGGAGATGGGCGAGCTCGACGCGAGCGGCTCCTTTGCCATCGATCCGCAGCAGGCCTGGCGCCGCGTCAAGGGGCTCGGCGAGCTTGACGAGCCGCGAGAGCGGCTCGCGCGCGAGCTCGCCGCGTGGCGCGAGCGCGTCGCGATCAGCGCGGACCGGCCGCGCAACTGGATTCTGCCCGACGCGGCATTGCGCGACATCGTGTTGCAGGCGCCGCGTACGCTCGAGCAGCTGCAGGCACTCACGACGCTGCCCGAGAGTCTGCACGGGCAGAGCGCGGCGCTGCTCGAGTTGATCGAGGCTGCGCAATTGCCGGCGCGGCTCGCGCCGCTGCCATCGCGTGGACGGCCGGATCCGGCAACGATCCAGGCGGTCAAGAAGCTCTCGCAGCTCACGCAGCTGACCGGCCGGGAACTGGGTATCGCGCCGGAGATCCTGGCCACGCGCCGCGAGATGGAGCGACTCGTAGCCGGCGCTCGGGACGGCGGTTTGCTGTCCGGTTGGCGGCGCGCAGTGATTGGCGAGCGGCTGCTGGGCGCGCTGTAGGGACTTTAGGAGGCGCTCGTGCGCTGTGCGCGCGGCGGCACCTGTAACGGCGAGAGCGTCTCAATCAGTCGCGCGGTCACTGCCTGCACGCTGGCATCGGCGTTGATCGTGCGCAGCAATCCCTGGGCAGCGTAATACTGCGCCAGTGGGCGCGTTTCGCGCTCATAGACCTGCAATCGCTGCCGCACGGTGGCCTCTTCGTCGTCGGCGCGCTGCAGTAGCGCGGGCTTATCGCCGCAGCGATCGCAATGCGGCGGCGTGCCGGGCGGCGCACTGTGTATATTAAAGACGCGCCCGCACTGCTGGCAGGTTCGTCGTCCGGAGATTCGCCTGATCAGCTCGTCATTGTCGAGCTCAAAGAGGATCACGGCATCCAGCGGCGAGCCGATTGCCACCAGCATGGCCGAGAGCGCCTCGGCCTGCGCGAGGTTGCGCGGAAAGCCGTCAAGAATGAAGCCGTGCGCGGCATCGCTTTCGGCGAGGCGTTCGCGAATGATGCCCAGCACGATTTCATCGGCCACCAACTGCCCGGAATCCATCGCGGCCTTCGCCCGCCGCCCGTAATCGGTGCCGCGCGCCAGCGCGCTGCGCAGCAGATCGCCACTGGAGATCTGAGGGATGTCGTAACGCTCGACCAGAAGCTGGGATTGGGTGCCTTTCCCCGACCCCGGAGGCCCCATGAGCACGATACGCATCCGGGAAACAGTACCGACAGGCGCCCTCCAGGTCAAACCGCCCGGGCGATGCGCGCATTGAGATGCCTGACTTCCACGCCGCACCCAAGGTATGCTCGCGGCAGCCATGAGCTCCGCGATCAAGTCCAGCAGCAATCGTCGCGTACCGCGTAACGCGCTGTATGCGCAGTCCGGCGGTGTATCGGCCGTGATCAACGCCTCGGCCTGCGGCGTGATCGAGACGGCACGCAAACACCGCCGCCAGATCGGGCACATCTACGCGGGCCGCGACGGCATCATTGGGGCGCTGACCGAGAACCTGATCGATCTGTCACGCGAGAGCGCGGCGAGCATTCGGGCGCTGCGCTACACGCCCGCGGGCGCGTTCGGCTCGGCGCGCTTCAAGCTCAAGAGCCTCGAGCAAAATCGCACCGAGTACGAGCGCCTCATCGAGGTGTTCGCGGCCCACGACATCGGCTATTTCTTCTACAACGGCGGCAACGATTCGATGGACACCGCGCTGAAGATCTCGCAGATCGGCGCAGCACTGAATTACCCGGTGGTCTGCGTCGGCATACCCAAGACCGTCGACAACGACCTGCCCATCACCGATTGCTGCCCCGGCTTCGGTTCGGTAGCCAAGTACATCGCCGTCTCGACGCTCGAAGGTGGCCTCGATGTAGCGTCGATGGCGCGCACCTCGACCAAGGTATTCGTGCTCGAGGTCATGGGCCGGCATGCCGGCTGGATCGCCGCCGCAGCCGGGCTC
>JBEKWD010000308.1:0-3916 GCA_049513435.1 Steroidobacteraceae bacterium
GCGTGAGTTGGCCGGGCAGCGGATAGTTGGGCGGCAGGCACGCCGTACTAGCGCAGCCAAACGAGCCTTCCACGGTCGCAAGATTCGCCCCATACACACCCGGATTGCCGGACTGCAGGGTATAGACGTTGTGGTGATCATCGCCCCAGGTGCTGCTGAAATCCCAGTTCCACCCGGCCACCACGCCCTTTATGCCCAGGGTCGACGCGTAGTCGATCTCCTCGTCAGCCTCCGACGGATCGAAGCCCCAGGGGTCCGGGTAGACGGCATCGGTTTGCGCTTGGCAGCTGGTGTTGCCGGCGGCTGCTATGGACAGCGCGCTGTAGGTGGGTGAATAGCAAATGATATTGGGCTCGCGATAATTCTGGAACGAATCGACGTACTTGCTGCCATAAGTGCCAAAGGCATAAAGCTCGGTGCCGCCGCCCAGATCGAAGCCAGCATTGAATGAGGCGAGCTTGCTATGAACCTCGGCATCGCCTTGGATCCAGTTGAGGTACGGGTATCCCCAGCCTTGCGGCTCGTTCGAGTCTGGATAGACCGCATTATTCTGTTTGCCGCAGGGGCCGTCCAGACCGCCGCCCGGATCAAAACACGTTGCGCGCGCTTCCGCTTGGCCCTGCATCGTGTGCGCGTGGTTATGGATCTCCCCGGTGATGTTTAAATAGGCCCCGTCCATGGGCTCAAAACCGATATTGGCGGTCACGGCCGTGGTGCCGCCGTTAAAGCTCCAGGGCACTGTGTTGCCGGTGGGGCCGCCACTGTAATCGGCGCCATCGGTGCCGCTGACGGTAATACCCGAGGAATTCTTCTTCAGGATGATATTGATGACGCCTGCGATTGCGTCGCTGCCGTACTGCGCGGCCGCACCCTCGGTCAGCACCTCGATGTGATCGATGGCCGCCTGCGGAATGAAATTCATGTCGGTGCTGGCTCCGCCCTGATAGGGGGAACCCGCGTCGACTGCCAGATTGGCGGTGGTATGCCGGCGCTTGCCATTGACGAGCACCAACACGTGGTTCGGGCTCAGGCCCTTCAGTCGCGCCTGCAACGTCTGGTTGGACATGTCGAAGCTGAACGCGTTGTATTGCAACGACGGTACGATCTGCGCCAGCGTCGCCATGAGATCCGGATTGCCGGAGGCGGCTTCGAGTGCCGCGGGGCTCAGAATCTGAATCGGGGCCGGGCTCTCAGCGGCCTCCAGACCCGTCGTGCGCGTGCCGGTTACGATCACCTCGGTAAGACTTTGCTCTTGATCGCTCTCGGACGCATTCTGCGCCTGCACTGCCGGCGCGCTTACGGCGAGCGTTGCCGCGGCGAGTGCTGCGATACCCAGCAGCTTATAGTTCGCTCTGTGGTTCATGGTCTCTAGGTCTCCCGTGTAAGTAAATTATCCAATCCAAACGTCGGCAGCATTAGGCGATGTGCACTACCTACGATGTCGAGACGGCTCTTCGTACGCCGAGTGCAAGTGCAAGAAGTCGGCCAGCAGCGACGCAAAGTCGCATGTGGGCCGAGCAACAAGTCGCCCTTCAAAGATCAATCACTTATAAAAAACAGAAAATCCCGCTACTTATCGATTAATTTGCGTCTGTTCCCTAACAACCGAGACATGACAAGATCAAATATGGTCTGTTGCCAATTACATACGACCCATGCACTCGTCGGGCGCCGAGAGTGTTGCACTTGCCCTGGAAGAGTGCAACCGTCCTTGAGTGCTCGAGCCTTCCCTGGCTCAGAGTACCGGGAGATTCCAATTCGTGCGATGCATTTGGTATTGCGTTTTTGGCATTTGAATCAGCAACGGGTTTTTTCGCGGGTCGAGCCATCGCAAAAGCAACAGGATATTCGGCGGCGCCATGGCTGTGCAGCCGACCGTGCTGCTATCTGCGTCCCGCCAAATATGCAGGAAAATGCATGATCCGAAGTTACGCGCTGGCGGTGTGTTGTGATTGACGAATATCCCGTAATGATAGAGCTCGTCGCTGCGCCGCATCTGCTCGGAACTGTGCCAATCCCGGGGATGCTGTCGGCTATCCACCAGCTCGTTGTAAAGAGGCGAGTCCGCGTCGTCGACGCACTCGATGGCTTCGTTTAGGGGTAGATACGGCAAGCGTGTAGCCGCTGTAGCTTCATACCCAAACGCAGTACCGAGGGAAAACAGGCCCGCAGGCGACTTGCCATCGCCCTCCTGCTTTGACGGGCCTTCTGGCGGCGCACCGGGTATCAATCCGCGCCCCCACGCCAGGCCAGTTCGGCCTACGACGACCGGAAATGGTTTACCAAGCTTGCTGAAGCGCTTGCCGTGACGTTCATATCTCTGAGCAACGCCGTGGATCTCGGACCAGTCTGGCGTGGTGACGACCAGCAGCTGGCTCGTGCTCTCGGGTATCTGCGCGTTGCACGGTGACAACAGAAAAACTGATAGCGCCAACGCCAGCCGCTTATGCACGCCTCTTGCTCCCTATCCTTTGGCTTGCCGCGCGGATCCTACCTCATCGAATGTCCGCAGGCATCTGTTCTGCCTTGGCTCGAAGCAGCGAAGACCTGAAACGGTGCGCCGCTTGTGCACTAATGGGGCCCCGTGGCAAATTGCGCCAGCGTGCGCTTGTGGCTTTTGAACAGCGTCGTCAGCGCGCGCTCGCGTATACTCGCGCGCGCCGGCAGCGCGGGCATATTAAATTCAGTGGGCCGTCTGTTGCATGCTGCTGGCCACTCTATAACTTTAAACACTGGAGACTCCATGGAACGTCGCGATTTCTTTCGTAAGGGTGGCGCCACACTGGGTGCCGCTGCATTGGCCGCCAGCGCTACGGGTGCGGTCGCCGCATCGACGCGAACGGACCGCATGGTCGCCGCTGCGGATACGACCGGCGCGCTACAGACTATCGTGCCCCCGCTGCCCGCTGTTCGGGCACAGATGGATCGCATCATCAAACTGACGGTCTGCACACGGCCGTTCCGCAAGCAGGGCCCCAGATTCGATGTGGAGACAATCGGCCGCAAGACCGTCGTGCACAATTACGGTCATGGCGGCAGCGGCTGGTCATTATCCTGGGGCTCTGCAAGCGTTGTGGCGGCCAAAGCCTTGTCGACCGGAGCCAAGGAGATGGCGGTGATCGGCTGCGGGGCACTCGGCATGACCTCGGCTATTACGCTACAGCGCGCCGGAGTGAAGGTCACGATCTATGCGGCCGAACGCCCGCCGGAGATTCGCTCCATGTGGGCCACCGGCGTTTGGTCTCCGGACAGCCGCATCTGCCTTGAAGAAAACTTGACTCCGGAGTTCAAGGCGCTGTGGGCGCAGATGGCGCGCACGTCCTTCCGCGCCTATACCAACTTCCTCGGGCTGGCTGGCACGCCAGTGGAATGGGTTGACACCTACCAATTGACTGACATACCGACCGATCAGGCTTCGGCCGAGGAGCAAGCGAAGGGGACGATCAAGTTCGCCGAGTCTCTGCAGAAGGAGATGACCCCTGAGATCCAAGCCGGGGCGGGCGGCGTTGATCTACCCCCCGGATCACACTCGTTCCCGGTTCCCTACGTGCGCCGCTCGCAGAACATGCACTACAACCTGCCCGCCTATGCGCGGCTCCTGATGTCCGACTTTTTGGCCGATGGCGGTCAGTTCGTGGTCCGTGTATTCAATAGTCCCGGTGAGTACAACAGCCTGCCGCAGAAGACGATCGTTAGCTGCCCGGGATACGGTGCGCGCGCGCTGTTCAAGGATGAATCCGTCATACCGGTGCGCGGACAGTTGAACCGCCTGGTACCACAGACGGAAGTGAACTACTCGATGAATTACGGCAACGTGTTCATGGTGCCGCGCCGCGATGGCATAGTCCTGCAGTACGGCGGCATCGGTGGCGATGAGGGATGGAACAATCCGAGCGTCGCACCGGATTGGGACGAA
>JBEKWD010000309.1:0-3901 GCA_049513435.1 Steroidobacteraceae bacterium
GGTCAAGCTCAGATTCTTGCCCATCGCGATAATCGCCTTCATCAGAGAGCTGTCTGCGGCGTACGTGCCGACGTCTCTGATATAAGATCGATCGATCTTGATGGTGTCGAGCGGAAAGCGCTGCAGGCTCGCGAGCGAGGAGTACCCCGTTCCAAAATCATCGATTGCAATCCTGACGCCTAAGGCCTTGAGCTGCGTCAGTATCCGCAGTGTGCGTTCGATGTCCCGAATCAGGAGACTCTCGTGAATCTCAAGCTCCAGCAGAGATGCCTCCATACCAGTTGATTCCAGAATAGAGGCAACGTCACGCAGCAGATGCTCATCGCCAAACTGGCACGCAGTGAGGTTGACGGCAATGCTCAAACGCGGCAATCCCTGCTTCTGCCACGCCACGTTTTGCAGGCACGCTGTCTGCAGTACCCACTTGCCGATCGGTACTATTAGGCCCGTCTCCTCGGCCACCGGAATGAATTGCATCGGCGCCACGAGTCCCAAATCTGGGTGCTGCCATCGCAGCAGCGCCTCCATGCCCGTGATCTGACCATGGACCATCTCCCGCTTGGCCTGGTACTCGAGGCGAAATTCGTGGCGCTCGAGCGCGTGTCTGAGGCTGGACTCGAGCGTCAGTCGTTCCAGGGAGTTCGCATTCAGCGCTTCCGAATAGAACTGAAATTGATTCTTGCCGTCCTCTTTGGCCTGATACATCGCGATATCGGCGTTTTTCGTCAACGTCTGCTCGTCCAGGCCGTCGGTCGGATAAGTGCTGATGCCGATACTGGCGGTAACGCGAAACTCCTGGCCCAGCAGGACAAAGGGGTTGGCAATCATGGTGATTATTTTCTGGGCGACCGTCGCCGCGTATTTCTCCTCCGCCAATTCGGTCAGCAGCACGACGAACTCATCGCCCCCCAAGCGTGCGACCGTGTCACCGTCGCGCAGACATCCCTTGAGCCGGCTAGCGACCTGTTTCAACAATTCATCGCCGGCCTCGTGGCCGAGCGTATCGTTGATTTGCTTGAATCGATCCAGATCGATGAATGCGACGGCTAACTGTCGATGGTGACGTTGCGCCTGGCTGATGGCTTGACTGAGCAGTTTGTTGAACAGACTGCGATTGGGCAGTGCTGTGAGGCCGTCATAGTAGGCCAGATATTCCACGCGCCGCGCGTAATTCAACTTGGCCTCGGTCTCGCTGGCGCGGCTGCGCGCCAACTGCCAGCTCATGCGTGCCAATAGCGCGGACAACAATATTAGGAAGGCACTGCCGAGGGCCGCTCGCCACAGGTAGACCCGGGCGTGGTGCCGCGCGCCAGCCAACTGCTCGGTCTCGGATAAGCCACCGATCACCGCCAGTGGAAACTCGTAGAGCTGATGCGCACCGGTGAACCGCCGCACGCCGTCCCAACTGTCGACCGAAAGCGAGACCACGGGATCATCTTGAGCCGCACCGGGTACGGCGCTGGCGTAGTCGATTCGCTCACCCGCCGTCACGCTCTCTCCCGTGCGTCGTACCCGAAAGACGCCGTCGGTTCCGAGAAGGCCCAACACGCCTTTCTTGCCTAACAGGGAAGGATCGTAGCTACTGACAAAGTAGGAGGCATCGACCGCGAGCAGCACAGCACCGGTCCGTGTCCCGTCGGTATTAACGAGCGCACGGCCGAACTGCAGTGACCATTCTCCGGATGCGCCAGTGGTGCGCGGTTTATCTACCCAAATCGTGTCCGCACCCAGCACCTGCTGGAGAGCAGGCGACATCAAAGAGGGCCCTTGGGTTTGCCGCGTACTGGCTACGACCCGGCCGTTCGCGTCCACGACACTGACGACGAAGAGCAGGTCCGGCGGCAGCAGGTCTCTGGTTTTCAGTTCGCTTAGGGCCTCGTCGGCGCCCTTTGTTTCGCTCACATATTTGACGAGCTTCAGCGTTTGATCGATCTCACTCAGGGAGCGTACGACTAGTGCCTCGTAGGTGTTGACCAGCTCCAGGACGGCCGCGGCTGAGGCCGCCGTCGCATCGGTGCGTTCGACATGGATGAGATTCAAAGTGCCGCCCCAAATCAAGGCGAGCACCAGAAGCGTGAGGATTGGAAAGAGGATGTGGGCTTCAATAAGGCGGGGCAACCATGGCCGAGGTTCCGTGGTGGCAACGTCTTGCAGGGCGCGACTTCGCGTCGTGTCCGCAAGAGCAATGCTCGTCAAGACGCCGATACGCTACTCGAGGCGGGATCGGCTGCGAGTTTCACGCGAGCGCCATTGAGGAGAGATACCTCGATTCGAAGAGCTCGCTTGGCACGGGCCTGCCAAATAAATAGCCCTGCCACTCATCGCAGCCCAGAGCGCGCAGTAGTGTCGACTGCTCCTCGGTTTCCACTCCTTCAGCGACGACCTTGAGCTTGAGGGAATGGGCGAGGCTTATTATCGATGAAACCAGCACTGACCCCTGCCGCCCAGCTGTCATGTCATGCACGAAGGAGCGATCGATCTTTAGCGTGTCCAAGGGAAGTTTCGAGAGGTAGCTGAGCGAGGAGAAGCCCGTACCGAAGTCATCGATGGCGATGCTCACTCCCATGGCACGGATGGCCCGAAGGCTCGCGCCGCTGTGCCGCACGTCCTCCATGATCACGCTTTCGGTGATCTCCAGTTCCAGTCCAGCGGCCGCGGCCGCATCGACTGCGAGTGCTTGCTTCACATCGGCGATAAAGCCCCGGCTGCGCAGCTGCAGCGCTGACACATTGACCGCGATGCGCACGGCCGACATCCCCAATGAGCGCCAGCGCAAGTAGTCTGCAATCGCTTGGCGCAGAGCCCAGCCCCCGACCTCGTGGATCAGGCCAGTCTCCTCAAGCATGGGAATGAACTTCCCCGGTGGCACCAATCCGCTTCGCGGATCATTCCACCGAATCAGCGCTTCCGCGCCGGTGAGCTTGCCGCTCAGCAGATTCATCTTGGGCTGGTAATGGAGTACGAATTGTTTCTTATCGAGAGCCTCGTGCAGCAGAACTTCCAGATTGAGTCTACCCACTACCGTATCGGTCATTTTCTGCGCGTAAAAAAGGTAGCGATCACCGGACGCTTTGGCCTTTCTGAGGGCTGCCTCGGCATTTTTGAACAACGTATCGGCGTCGGCACCGTCATCCGGGTACAGGGCTAGGCCAACCTTCGCGCCGATATAAAACACTGCGTCGATGAGGCGGAACGGATGGCGCAGAAAGGATTCCATAGATTGCTCGATTAGCCTTCCCAGATCTCCCTCCGTCCTGACTTTCGGAAACACCACGGCGAAATGATCTCCACCGATCCGCGCCAAGAGCGTGGCATCCCCCAGTTTTTGCGTCAGCCATTCGGCAACCTGCCGCAAAAGCGCATCGCCGCTAGGCCGGCCGAGACTTTGGTTGATGTTCTTGAACCGCTCCAGGTCAATAATCCCCAAAGCCACCTTGCTCTCAATTGCGGGCACGCCACGAATGTATTGGGCCACACGCTCAAGAAACAGGCGACGGTTAGCCAGCCCGGTGACTTCATCGTAGTAGGCCAGGTAATTCAGGCGCTCCTGTTTCTCCAGATGATCGAGCGCAAAGGAAATGTTTCCGGCCAATTCCGACAGCAGTCGCGCTTCCGCTTCGTCGAAGGCGTCGGGCTCGGAAGCGTACAGAGCTAAAACTGCCGTAGGCCGTCCCGATATCGTCAGAGGAAAGCAGCCGAGAGACTTGTACTCTCTCTCTAAAAGCTCATCGCGCAGCTCGGCCATGGACGGATCTGTTGCAACGTCGTTGCAAATTACGGGTTGCGATTGCCGCAGCGCGCGACAGGCTGGTCGCCGGCTATCAGGAGTGTCCTCATGAGCCGCGGTCAGTTTGACCTGACTGACATAGTCTTCCTTTCCGCCGTACCAGGCGACGGCCCT
>JBEKWD010000310.1:0-3894 GCA_049513435.1 Steroidobacteraceae bacterium
GCTGTGTGCTTGCCTATGTCGCCGGCTGCCTTGCAAGTGTCGTCAGTGCAAGCGAGCTGACCGATCACTCATCGACAAAGCTCACGCTGCATTTCGCTGGCCCTGGCACTCACACGCTTGAAGTGCGGGCCATAGAAGGCAATATCAACGTCGAGGCCTACGACGGCCAGGATGTCGAGATGACCGTCGACAAGTCAATCAGTGCGGACAGCGACGATGCGATGCGTGCCGCCAAGCGCGACGTCGTATTGGACACAGAGGACAATGCCGCATCCATCCGCGCAATTGTCAGGTATCCGGAACAGGAAGCGTGCGGCGACGATCACGGCTCAAGGCGCTCACAGCGTCCCGGGTACGCCGTGCGCTTCGACTTCACCATACGGGTGCCGAGAGCGATACGGCTGGAGCTCTGTACGATCAACGGCGGTGACGTGCTGGTAGCCGGTACTCAGGGCGACTTCGACATTCGCAGTGTCAACGGACACATCACCATGACCGATATCGCCGGCTCCGGCAGCGCCACGACAGTCAACGGTTCGGTAACCGCCTCGTTTGTCTCCGCACCGCGCAGCGCCTCGACGTTCAAGACCATTAACGGCGGCGTAGCCGTCACGTTTCCCGATGGCCTGTCAGCCGATCTGCACATGAAGACGCTCAACGGCCGTCTGTTCACCGATTTTGAAGTTCAACCGCAATCGGTGCCCGCCAGCATCATGACGGCAAAGCACGGTGGGCTTTCTGTGATCCGCACCAGCGGATTCACGACCGTGCGTGCGGGAAAAGGTGGCCCCGATTTGACCTTGGAAAGTCTCAATGGGGACGTGCGCGTATTGCGCCGATCAATGTGATGTCGAAAGGGTGCGTGATGAAACCTCTGATGAAATTATTCTATTGCGCCGCGATGCTCGCCTTGTGTGCGGTCGCGGCGGCGGAGGATAGCGGCGAGCGAACTACCGCGTCCTTCACCGATCCATCCCGTCCGGGCTTACTGCATATCGGTCTCATACAGGGCAACATCATCGTCAAGGGCGATGACCGCCGAGACGTGTCTATGGAGACGCGCTCCAGTCGCGTGGGTGTCCTGTCTCGCGCCCCGGAAGAGCCGGCCGGAATGCGACGGTTGCCGCAACAACCGTCCATCACAGTGGCAGAACAAAACAATCAGATGTCGATCAGCTCGCCGAATGTCAATAGCACTGTGGATCTGCAGATCCAGGTTCCGAAGCGAACAAACCTGCAACTGTCGACCGTCAACGATGGCGACATTCGCGTCGAGGGCGTCGACGGTGAGCTGGAAATCGGCAGCGTGAACGGGTCGATTACTCTGTCTGGCGTCGGTGGGTCTGTCGTTGCTCATACGGTCAACGGAAAAATAACGGCGACGGTATTGCGCGTCAGCCCTGAGAAACCGATGGCGTTTACCTGCCTCAACGGAACCGTTGACGTCACCCTACCGGCATCGACCAGGGCCAATTTGAAGCTGCGTTCAGACAACGGAAGTGTGTATACGGACTTCGTGTTGGGCACGCTGATGCAGCCTTCTGCCGTCGAAGCAACGCGCGGGTCTGGTGGACGTTATCGGGTCGAGGTAAATAAGGCGATCTATGGCGGCTTGAATGGGGGCGGACCGGAAATCGAACTGCGGACATTCAATGGAGATGTCTACGTTCGTAAAGGCAATTGAAACGTGGAAACGCAATCCCTGGGGATCCCATAAGCCATCCGCACGAGCACAGGCCGAGCAAGCTATTTGCAACTTTCCGGCCATCGCGGTGTTCTGTACTCAAACGATGACACGCCCGTGTAAGCACCCGCTCCGGATCTGATCGGTTCAAACCGAGTTCGCGGGCCTCATGTGCGCCTGTCAAGACATGCTTTGCTTTATCGCGGCGCGCCTGCTGGGCAACGGTGCGCAGGCGCAGGACATCGCCCAAGAGGTCTTTCTGAAGACAAGAAAAGTTCCTGCACGGCTGTTGCTCGAGCATGACCCATGAGCGGCGACGCCATGGACAGAGCCCTCTCCAGGAAACCTCGCTGGCGCATTTACGCCCTCATCGGGGCTGCGCTCGCCCTGGCGCTCGGTGCAGGAATTTGGCTTCTTAACGGCTCCCGCGGGAGTGTTTATCGGGTGCCGATAAACCGGTTGACCGTGGCTACCGTCACCGAGGGACCGTTCGAGGACTACATCGCGGTGCGCGGCGCTGTGGCGCCCTTCATCATCGATTACCTGACTACCGACCAGGGCGGCACGGTAAAGCAGGTGCTGGTGGAAGACGGCGCGATGGTCCGGGCTGGCCAGCCCCTGATCATCCTGTCCAATCCAGCGTTGCAACTTCAGGTCGCGGCCCAGCAGCTCACCTTCGAGCAGAACCGATTCAAATACGAAAATGATCTGCTGGATATCGAACACCAGATCAGTAGGCTCAAGAACGATCTGGCGCGCGACAAAGTACTGCTGGACGGTAACGCCATCGCGCCCAGTACCTACAAGCAGGAGCAAGAAGATTATGACTACTATTTAAAGCTGCGCGCTGCGACCATCGCGTCGCGCGATGTCGAACAGCGCGTCCGTACGACCCAGCTGACAGGCGCCACGCCCGGCCTTGGCGCGCGAGTCGATGTTGCTAACGCCGGCGTGGAGGCGCTCACCATCCGCGCGCCGATGGACGGCCAGCTTACCGCGTTGGATGCCGAAGTCGGTGAGTCCAAGGCACAGGGCGCGGTGCTCGGGCAGGTCAACTCCGCCGACCGCTTCAAGCTCACCGCCCAAGTGGATGAGTTCTATCTCGGCCGCATGGCACTGGAGCAGACCGCGCTGTTCAGTGTCGAGGGCAGCGATTATCGCGCCAAGGTCGCAAAGGTCTATCCGCAGGTCGTCAACGGCACGTTCAAGGTCGATCTCTATTTCGAGGGGGCGCCGCCGACCGGTATCCACGTTGGCCAGGCGATTGATCTGAAGGTCGAACTCGGCGGCGCCGCGCACGCAGTGCTGCTGCCCAACGGGCCTTTCTATCAGGACACCGGCGGCAGTTGGGTATTCGCGCTGGATTCCAGCGGCCGCTCCGCCACACGCCGCAATGTGCGGCTGGGTCGACGCAATCCTGACTTTGTCGAGGTGATAGATGGGCTCAGACCCGGAGAGAAGGTCATCGTCTCCGGCTATGAGGCTTTCCTGAAAATGGACCGCGTCGATTTCACCAAGCCGGATGGCAACTAACAGAGGCGCCGAATGATAACGCTGAAGAATCTGGCCAAGATCTATCGCACGACCGAAGTGGAAACTACCGCCATTCGCGGCATGAACTTGGAGATCCGCGCGGGCGAATTCGTGGCGGTCATGGGACCATCCGGCTGCGGCAAGTCCACCTTTCTCAATATCGTCGGCATGCTCGATGGGCCCTCGGCCGGTGAATACTGGTTCGACGGCCAGAACATCGCGGGCTACGCCGAGACCAAGCTGGCGCAGCTGCGCAAGAACGCGATCGGCTTCGTCTTCCAGAGCTTCAACCTGATCGACGAGCTCAGCGTGCGCGAGAATGTCGAACTGGCACTGCTGTATCACTCTGATGTATCGGCGGGCGAGCGGCGCAAGCGCGCCAATGAGGCGCTCGAGCGTGTGCATATCGGCCACCGCGGCCGCCACATGCCCTCGCAGCTGTCCGGCGGTCAGCAGCAGCGCGTCGCCGTTGCGCGCGCCGTCGTGGCGCGTCCGAAGTTGATACTGGCCGATGAGCCCACCGGTAATCTGGACACTGCCAATGGTGAGGATGTGATGCAGCTGCTCACCCAGTTGAACGACGAGGGCACCACCATCTTGATGGTGACGCACTCGCATTCCCACGCGAAATTTGCCCACCGCGTCGTCAACCTGTTGGACGGCGCGGTCGTGACCGA
>JBEKWD010000311.1:0-4409 GCA_049513435.1 Steroidobacteraceae bacterium
CTTAACGGACTTTTAACGGTTTCTACGGATAGCTTGTCTCTATGCGGCCGCTGCCGCTCACCGATGACTGCCTCAGCGCGGTGAGCCGGCGCAGGCCGATAGCGGACGCACGGCAATTCGGTTTGCGGCTAACTGCACTGAGCAGCGAGCCTGCGGTTCGTATGGGCCGATCGCATAGCACCTGCTAGACAACGGTGCTCCCGGAGCGTGTAATGGATCGACCAATCTTTCTGAAGAACTACACAATAAGGGGAGATCCATGAAACATACGCCGGGATTGTGCCTGCTTGGTTTGCTGTCGCTGTTCAGCGTTGCATCGGTGCAGGCGCAGCAAGCAACTGGAGGGACTGAAAAAGCCATTGTGGCACTTGAAAACCAGTGGTTGAAATCGCAACAGACGAATAATCCTGATCTGACCGCCCCACTGCTGGCCGACAAGTTCGTCTACACCAGCGCAGATGGGAAAGTGATGAACAAAACTCAGAGTCTTGCCGATGAGAAAGCGACGAAATACACGTTCGCGGACTACGAGAATGTGCAGGTCACTGTATTTGGCGATACGGCCATCGCAATAGGTGGCGGCAAGTTCAAAGGCACGGATTCCTCGGGAAAGCCTATGGATGTACATGAGCGCTTCACTGATACACTGATACCTGGGTGAAGATGCCGGACGGCAAGTGGCAGTGCGTCGCCACGCATTCTTCGGCCATCAAAATGTAGCCTGCGAGTCATCGCCTGAAGAGCATGGCCGCCGCAAGGCGGCCATTTCCAAGCCTCGATAGTGCGCAGCTGTCCGCGCGCCCGATTATCAACTGCCGACATCAAACTATGCACATCGACCATGTCGCTCTTTGGACCAATGACATTGAGTGTTGCAAGCGATTTTATGCAGCGTATTTTGGCGCCACAGCTGGCGCCGGATACGCTAATCCGAACAAAGGATTTGAGTCTTGCTTCTTGAGCTTCGCCGACGGCGCACGCATTGAGGTGATGAAGACAACTGCACTTACTCCCGTGGCCTTCGAGCCAGGAGCGCAGCGCATGGGGCTTACTCATCTCGCGATCGCTGTCGGCTCCGAACTATTAGTCGACGAGCTGACGCAACGGATTAAAGATGACGGATACCAAGTTCTTGACGGACCGCGCAGAACGGGCGATGGCTATTACGAGAGCGTCATCGTCGATCCGGATGGTAACCGGATTGAGATAAGCGCATGAGAAGCATCGCGGCGCCCAAGACCCTGTCTTGGCCCGACCTGCCTTACCTTAGTTGGCGTGATACCGCTGTAACCTTGCAGCTATGGACGCAGATCGTCGGGAAGATTCGCCTAACCCTAACGCCTTGGGTTAATCACAGCTGGCAGGTACCGCTATACGTCACGGCATGCGGGCTAGGGACATCACCGATACACATCGGTCATGAGATTCTGGAAATCGAGTTCGATTTCGTCAGTCACTATCTGGTAGCCAGAACCAGCGCGGGCAAGAGGCGGACGCTTCCGCTAAAGGCACAATCGGTTGCTGAATTCTATGACCGAACGATCGATCTACTGCAGGGCATTGGAATTGCAGTAAGCATATACGAGATGCCTAACGAAGTGCCCAACCCCATCCGCTTCTCGCAGGACCAAAGCCATGCGGCTTATGACGCCGCTGCCGCCTATCGGTTCTGGCGCGCTCTCATCCAAGTCGACCGCGTCTTTAAGTTATTCCGAAGTGGCTTTCTTGGGAAGGCGAGCCCGGTCCATTTCTTCTGGGGCGGTTTCGATCTGGCGGTTACACGGTTTTCAGGACGGCAGGCTCCGCTTCATGCGGGTGACGTACCCGGCCTTCCTGATGCCGTGGTGCGGGAAGCGTATTCGCACGAAGTGAGCAGCGCGGGGTTCTGGCCTGGCAATGACGCCTTTCCACAGGCCGCGTTCTACTCTTATGCTTATCCTGAGCCGCCAGGCTTCCGCCTTCGATCCGCAACCGAGGGGGCTCACTTCGATGCAGCGCTCGGGGAATTTATCCTGCCATATGATTTCGTTCGGCACGCGGTAGACTCTGACGCCCTATTGCTGGACTTTCTGTCGAGCACCTATGCGGCCGCTGCCGACCTCGGGAGATGGGACCGGGACGCGCTGGAATGCGCTATGGGTGTTCCGGCTCAGGTCCGTCAGCTGTAGCCCTCGCTCATCACAATGACTCGCGTCACGGGAAGAACGCTAGCGCTTGCCCATTCAACCGCTGGAATTGCACTGCGGTACCCAGGCACGCGCCCTTCGTAAAATCGAAGGCGACGACCTCGTCCTGAGCGACGCAGTAGAGAAGCCCGTCAGGACCAAACCGTAGACCGCGCGGTTTCCGAAACTCGGCCAACTTGGTGGGAGAGAAGACCCGCACAAGGTGTCCATCCGTAGTGTCGTATTCGCGCACGCTCGCGCGAAGTGGAGCGCCGGGCAGATGCGGTTCTCTGCGCACCGCGTACCTCGCCTTTCCCCTGAGACCTAATACGGCGAAAGCGTCAGCCTGTGCGCCGCCTGCTTCTCGACCGCCTGGCGTGTGAACGGCAGGTTGAAGTAAATACCGTCCGCGAGCTCCTCGCGCGCGTTCCCATAGTACGGGCTTCCGGGTTGTCCTGATTCTCCCGGCGCGTTGGTCGCCATCGTCTTGTCAAGGTCCGAGAAATCGATGATGCGCCGGAAGTTCGCGCCGGTGGCATTGATGTCGTCGAAACCACCCGGCCGCTCAATCGGTTTCAGACTGAACCGGTCGATAAACATGTGTTGCAGCCTGCTCTCATTGATGCGGCCGTATCGCCACTCGGACCAGTCAGAGCCCCAGTCCTTCGTCAACCGCGTAAGCGCCTGTGACAAGCCTTGCTCAACGAGCGCCCGCTGCTCGGGGCCGGCATTGGCGTCCAAGGCCTCTTGGCCCGCGTCGCTCGTCGCCCATCGGACGTAAATCGCGCCCGGAATCGTATCCTTGGTGAGGATCCGATCCCACCGCTCGATCATGGCGCGTGCTTTCTCGACGTCCGGAGCCTTGGCCGTCCATCCCTTGAAGAGTGCCGCGTCGCGCTCGGCGCGCAGCGAGTAGTCGTCCTGCTGGATCCGCTCTATATCCTGGATGGTGAACGGCCGGTGCTCGGCGATCTGCTTGTCGAGCAATTGACGAATTCGCGTGATGCGGGCGATATCGACATTCCGCGTGGTACCGTAAAAGACCGGCGGTCCCTTGTAGTCCTGAGATTGGGTGTTGTTGTTGGCGGTCGCAATGTAGCCGCGCGCCGGGTTGTACTCGCGCGGCAAATCGCTCCGGAACCCCTGCCACTCATACTTGCCGGTCCCGGGGACCGGCAGCCGCCCGGTCCATCCGTCGCGGTTGGGCGCCAAGCCGGATACCTGCAGGGCGATGTTCCCCTTCTTGTCTCCACAGATCAGATTGTGCGACGGCAACTTCCAGGACATGGCGCGATGGAAGAAGTCCTCGCAGCTGGTCGCTTGCGCCAACATGAAACTGCCCTTGTACGGCGCCGTACCCGGCTCCTGGTCCGAGGACCTGACGGCGAAGGCGAGATGTCGCGCTTGGTCCTCGTAGAACACTGGACCGTGCTTCGAGAACTTCAGCTCGACGATTCGAGGCTTGTCTTCCCCTTTGACCTTGATCTCCTCGTGAATGATCTTCATCGGCACCCAGGTGTCGTTGTACCTCGTCTCGTTCGAATTGACCGGGTTGGTCTGCTCGACATAGGTGTCCACCTCGTCGATGCCGGCGAAGGTGACACCCCACGCCATGTTCTCGTTGTTGCCGAGGTCGACCCCGACAAACGGCGGCTCTCCGCCGCCGATCACGTGCCAGCCGGGCGCATCCAGATGCACGAAGTAACGCAGCGCCGGCAGCTCAATAGCGCGATGTGGATCGTTCGAGAGGATGACGGAGCCGCTCGCGGTCAGCGTGCCGCTGACCACCCAGTTGTTGCTGCCGTCCGGGTCCTGCAATTCGGGCATCAGCCGCGCCGCCATCTTTTTTGTCACGAGCGATCGGTACGGCTCCGCGATTTCAGGAGGCGGCAGTTTCCCGGGCGAGAAGGGGCTGTCATCGCCTCTGCGCGCCGCCGCCAGCACATCGTCGGTGATCCAGTTCAAATCGAGTCCTTCAGGCACCCTGAGCTCGTCATACGGATCGGGCGCGGCTTGCCGGTTGGCCTCCTTGACGCCGAACCTCTTCACGTTCAGCGCGAGCTGGATCTCCTCGATCGCATTGCCGCTCGTGCTGTCGAGCCCAAGCTGCGCCCAACGCAGCGCCACGGTTTTCGCCGTCCACCGCTCGGGTTTGATGCCTGTCAGCTTGAATTCGACCGGCAGATTGTCGGCGTGGGTGGCGACGTACGCGTTGAGACCGTTGGCCCACGCCGTGAACAGCCG
>JBEKWD010000312.1:0-3869 GCA_049513435.1 Steroidobacteraceae bacterium
AAACGGAGCCGCCCGTGGAACGGCCTGATGAGTGGAGGAAACCGATGCTGACCAAAACGCCGCGCAATGGAAAGAACGGAAAAGAGTTTTCGCGCGTTACCGAGCTGCCGAAGATCAATACGACAACCGACACTCGTGAAATTCTGGCCCACGCCGCCAAAGAGGCGCGCCAGGACGATTATTTCATCGTCGATGTCGACGCCCACGTCACCGAGACGGCGTTCTGGTCTGAGGTTGTCGATCGCATGGACAGCGACGTTTACCGGCAGATGGCGCGCGCGTTCAAGGACCGCAGCCCCGCACCCGGCCTGATCAATTCGGCGCCCGGCATGCTTTACCAGGACGTGTTCGGCCGCATCCCGCATCAGCAGCGCCTCGGTGAGGCCGTTCCGGGCGGCCGCACCCACGCGCAGGTCACGCTGGTGCAACGCGCCATGGACTCCATGGGCATCGACTACATGGTAGTGTTCCCGACGCCCATGCTGGTGCTCGGCATGCATCCGCAGGTCGAGATGGAGGTCGTGATCGGCAAAGCCTTCAACAAATGGCTGACCGATGAAGTCCTGCCGCACGATCGGCGCATCAAGGCGATGCTGTACCTGCCGTTCAACCATCCCGAAGAGTCGCTGAAAGAAGTCGAGAAGTATGCCGACAATCCGAGCGTGATTGGCTACTCGGTGACCTCGACGCGCTTCCGCGCCGTCAATCACGACAGTTACATGCCGCTCTATTCCGCCATCCAGGCCACCGGGAAGCCGCTGTCGTTCCATTCCGGCTTCCACTGGGGCGACCAGTCGATGCAGCAGTGCAACAAGTTCATCTCGATGCATGCGATCTCGTTCGTCTATTACAACATCATTCACATGACGAACTGGATCATGAACGGCCTGCCGGAGCGTTTTCCGAAGCTCAAGGTGATGTGGATCGAGAGCGGGCTCGCCTGGATACCGTTCCTCATGCAGCGGCTCGATTCCGAATACATGATGCGCTCTTCGGAAGCGCCGCTGCTCAAGCGCAAGCCGAGCGAGTACATGCAGGACATGTTCTATTCGAGCCAGCCGCTCGAGCGCTCCAACATCGAGCTCACGGAAGCGACGTTCAAGGCAATGAAAGCCGATACGCAGCTTCTGTTCGCCTCCGACTGGCCGCACTGGGACTTCGACCTGCCGAATTCGATCACCACACTGCCGTTCCTCAGCGACGAGGCCAAACGCAATATTCTCGGCTTCAATTCGGCGCGGCTGTTCAACCTCGAAGTACCCAAGCACAAGCAGCTCAAAACCAAGCCGAAGAAGGCTCCGGCCGGACGCGAGCCGGTGACGGCCTGAGCCGAAATGCCAAAATCAGTGCAGCGTAAAGCGCCCGGGCGCGGGGCTAAATCGAGCCGCCCCGCTGCGCGCAATGGCGGCAAGCCTGCGGATTTCTGCACCGCCGCGCGGGACGCGCTCAAGCGCGGCGAGCCCGACGCGATTTCCGATCATACGCTGCAACAGGTGCTGACGGCGGCCGTGAAGGTTTATGCCGCGAAGGTGGAACGGCGCGGCCACGACGTCGTCCCGTTCCCGCAACACGCGGTGACGGCAACCGAAACGGTAGTTACAGCCTGCGGCCTGATCCGCGCCGCCGATCTCAATATGTTCGATGTGGCGGTCTGGTTTCATCGCCCGCCGGGAATTGAATAGCGAGAGGGACAAATGGAAGAGATCGCGGTAGGCAAGCTGGCCGACATCGCCGATGGCGATTACCGGATATTTGCGGTCGAAGAGCTGGAAGTCGGCATTTTCCGCAACGGCAGCAAGGTGCTGGCCTACGAAAACGTCTGCCCCCACGCCGGCGGCCCGGTGTGCCAGGGCAAGATCTTCCATCAGGTCGAGGAAATGATCACACCGGACAAGAAAAGTGCCGGCCTTCGCTTCGGCAAGCAGCGCCACATCGTCTGCCCGTGGCACGGCTACGAGTTCGATCTCGCCACCGGTTGCCATCCCGGCGATTCGACCGTGCGACTTACGCCGGTGAAGGTCGCGGTGCGCGACGGCCAGATTTTCGTCAGCGTGCCGGAGTAGTCGCTTCCTGTTCATGCTCCGGGAGAGCGCATGACAATGAGACGCGTGGCTTTTGCGGCAGCAGCTGTAGCCGGCTTCGCGATCGGCGCCACCAGCGCGTCGGCGCAGGATTACCCGAGCCGTGCCGTCACCATGGTGGTGCCCTACCCCGCCGGCGGACCGACTGACGAGACCGCGCGGATCGTCGCCAATTCGATGGCGGTGCAGCTCAAGGGCAACTTCATCGTCGAGGACATCAGCGGCGGCAACACCATCGTCGCCAGCGAGAAGGTCGCTCACGCAACGCCCGACGGCTCCATGCTGCTGATGCATAACCTGCAGATTTCCGCGAACGTCACGCTCTACAAGTCGCTGCCATTCGACACCGTGAAGGATTTCGCGCCGGTGATGCTGGTCAATCGCAACCCGCTGGTGCTGGTCGGCCGCACCACGCTGGAGGCCAACAATCTCACCGAGCTGATCGCGCTGATGAAGAAACAGCGCCTGAAGGCCGCCATTCCCGGCTACGGCGCGACCGGCCATCTCGCCACCACGCTGTTCGCGCAGGAAGCCAAGGTCGAGTTCGATCAAATCCCCTATCGCGGCGCCGCGCCGGCCGTCACCGATCTGCTCGGTGGCCAGGTCGACCTGTTCCTCGCCACGCCGCAATCGGTCGTTCAGCTTGTCGCCGACAAGAAGCTGAAAGCCTTCGGCATCACCTCGAAGGAGAAACTCGCGGGCTTCCCGAACGTGGACAGCTTTGTCGATGTGCTGGGGCCGAAGCTCGACGTGATGTACTGGCAGGCACTGTTCGCACCGGCCAAGACACCCGATGCAGTGATCAAGACGCTTAACAACGCCGCGCAGCAGGCGGTGGCCGACCCGGCCATCATCAAGAACTGGGCGGCGCAGGACGTGACGGCGTTCCAACCGGATCAGCGATCGCCTGCGGCCGCGGAAGTATTCTTCAAGAGCGAGATCGCGCGCTGGGGCGCCGTGATCCGCGACAACAATATTCATCTCGAGCAATAGCGGCGCGCGCTGACCCTGCGGCGCTCCACCGCGGCACTCGCCGGGCCAGACGCATCCAGCATCGGCTGCGCACATTCTACAGACTGGACAAGGGAGTTTCGCGAACACGCAGAATGAGGCTTCCTCTGCGCGGAATCGATAAACTTGTCCTTATCTCAGCACCCGCTATTCACGAAAAGACTGAATAATGAAAACCGGCAGGAGCCGTTCGGCATTGTCAGAACGCGCGGCGCGGCAGAGCCTTCCAGGTATTATGAGTCTTGATCTCCCGACCCTCATGGTCATGCAGAGCTTTGCTTTAGCCTCTGCCGGCGCGCTCCTATTCTTTGCCTGGCTGGAAAACCGTACTCAATTCGCGGTGGGATTGTGGGGTGTCGGCCATATCATGGCCGCGGTCGGAATTCTTTGTCTGATGCTCGGTTTCACGTCACGGCAACCGGCTTGGTTGGGTCTCGGCGGTAGTCTGCTAGCTCTTCAGTCATCCCTAGTCTGGAAAGCTGCCCGGACCATTGACACAAAGCGCGCGCCTTTTGTCTTCACGTTAGTCGGACCGCTGCTCGTCGGCCTCGGGGGTGCGATCCCCGGTGTTCGGGAATTCGGAGGATCGCTGGCCCTTATTGCGGGTTTTGCCTACATCCTGGCCGCGGCGGTAAGCTTATGGCTTGGCCGGAAAGAGGGTCTGGCCGCACGGCGACCGCTTCTCATCTTGGCCGCGGTGCACGCTGCCGCATTGTTGATTGGCGTATACAGCACGTTGATCGGGTCAACCGGCCAGGATGAGGTGCCCGCATTAGA
>JBEKWD010000313.1:0-3868 GCA_049513435.1 Steroidobacteraceae bacterium
GCAAGCACTCTCCGCAGTGCAACATCGGGTCATTGGCCGCGGCAAGATAACCCAGCACGCGGCTTGACTTCATCAGTACCTCACCTAATCATCTTGCGACTCAATAATTGCGGGGGAAATGCAATGCGAACGAGCGCCGACAAGATGGCTGGCCGCGGTGGGCAGCGACGCCGCTTCATGAAATCGGCGCTCGCAATGTCCGGGATGAGCGCTGCCGCAAGTATCGTGGGTCCATCGATCGCCTGGGGCGCGAGCAGCAAAATCAAGCACAAACCGCTCGACCCGGTGAATCCGGACATATTGTTTGGCACGACCAGCTCGATCTGGGGCGGCGCCGGTCTTGCGCCGGGCACGGCGCACGATCTTACGTTCTGGATCAAGCGAGTCGCCGAGCTGGGCCTGCAGGGCATCGAGCCTTACGGTGACAGCATCGAAGTCTGGCGTAGCAATCCTCTCGGACTCAAAAAGCTCTTCGACGATGCCGGCATCACCTTCATCGACGCATCGAACGGCGAGAAGGGCCAATCAACGAACTTCATCGACCCGGACCAGATCCCGAAAACCATCGCCGATCACGTGGCCTTCGCGCGCGACTTCCTGCAGCCGCTCGGCGCGGATCACTGGAAGGTCAATATGGGGGCCCGCCCGCCCGGCGGTCCAACCGACGATCAGCTCAAGCGGCTCGCCGACACACTCAATGAGCTGGGTCGCCTGACGCTTCCTCTGGGTATCCGACTGGCGCCGCACCCGCATATCTGGGGACCGATCGAGCGGGAAAAGGAAATGCGCCGGGTCATGGACCTGACCGATCCCAAATATGTCTGGATGACGGCCGACACCGGGCATCTGACGTTAGGCGGCGGTGATGCGGTCCAGATCATCAAGGACTATTTTCCGCGTATCGCCGAGATCCATCTGAAGGATACCTACGCCAAATATCGCGGCAACACCGAGACACCTACGCAAGCCATGCACCGGCAGGCCAGCGTCTATCACAACCTGGGTGGCGGCGGCGTCGACTTCCCGGCGGTTTTCCAGGTGCTACGCGATCGGCACTTCAAGGGCTGGGCGATTTTCGATGTCGATGGCCCCAGGTCGGGTGACGACGGGCTCGCTGCGATCGGCGGTAATATCGATCTGGAAGTCGATGATTATCTCTCGCTCAATATCAATTACCTGAGAGACGTCCTCGGGATCAAGCTGCCGCCGGCGAGCGTGGCTCGCGGCTAGAGACCCTGAACGAGCACCTCGACTCGAACGCGGCCAGCGTGCTCGAACAGCAGGGTCAGCGGGAAGCGCTGATCCTGCTGCAACGGCTGCTTCAAATCGATCAGCATGGCATGCAGGCCGCCGGGCTCGAACGATATCCTCGCGCCGGCAGGAACCTGCACCGAGGCAACCGGACGCATTCGCATGACGGCGCCATCCATGCTCATGGAATGCATTTCCACGCGCACGGCCACGGGTGATTCGATTCCGGTCAGTGCGTCTGCGGCGCCGGAATTGACGATTTCAAAGTAGGCGACGCCGACCGAGGCGCCAGGCGCCGTCGCCCGTGACCATGCATTAAGCACCTTCACGGATGCTGGCGCGGGCGTCGCGGCGCGTAGTGCGCCTCGCATGAATACGCCTGCACCGATGCAGGCCACAAGCAAACAGCTCTTCACGATCGCCCGGCGAATGGGTAGCGGCGAATTCGATTGCATGCTGATCATTCTATGGTGGAGTGCTCTGGTTCATTGGAATACTCATTATCTATAGCTAACAAGGGTTGCTGTTGATAATGAACGCTCCAGGCTACGCCTCGAACACCGAGGCGTCTGGGTCACCGGGCATCGGGTATACAGTCGCCTTCGCCCTCATGCTGGCGATGACTTTCACCTGGGCGATATGCGCAGTTGGGTTTTTGTTCGGCGTGACCATTGGCCGCTGGCAGGGCGCCTGTGGGTTCGTGCTCGCTGCGCTGATTGTGTGCCGAGAGCTTCCGGGTGCTCGAGCGCGATGGCTTAGCCTGTCACTTCTTACAGGGCTCCTGTGCGCAGCGCTGCTGATATCGGCCCTGACCGTCGATAGCGGCTACGACGGCTGGACGTACCATCAGCCCGGAGTCATTGGGCTGTCCCATGGCTGGAACCCGCTCGCGGAACCTGTGTTTGATAACTGGTGGGCGCCGTTTGGCCGCTCGATTGGCTACCCGGCTAGCGCGCCCGCAATTGACAACCTTTGGACCTCGGTTTATCCGAAAGCGTTCTGGATTCTTGGTGCTCAGGCCGTGGTGTGGGGCTTACCGCTGGATAGCGGCAAGTACCCGGGACTCATTCTCATATATCTGGCGGGGCTCACGGCGTTGCGGGCGCTGCGTCTGCGCGGCGTTCCCGATGCCTGGGCGTACGCGTTGTCGTTGCTTGCAGCACTCAATCCGATCTGCATCGTCCAGGCAACGACGTTCTACATCGATGGGGCGCTCGGCTCGTGTCTGGCGATACTGATATTTTCCCTCTTATCCTACGATCTGACTCGAAGCAGGCGCGATCTCGTGCTGGCGCTGTGCGCAGTGCTGATCGCCTGCAATGTGAAATACACGGGCCCGGTCTACACGGCGCTGATCGTACTGCCGTTCGCCGTTTGGTGGCTTTGCAAGCGCCGCTGGGCAGCGCGCGAGCTGCAGATCTGCGGCATCGCCGCCCTGGTCCTGCTGGCAGGCTCCGTCAATCCATACTTTACGAATCTCAAACAGTATGGCTCGCCGATCTACCCGATGAATGCCTGGGATCTGGAGGAAAATCAGATGTCAGCGGAGTTTCTCGACGCGCATAGCCTCAAGAGGCTGTTAATCTCCCTGAGCTTCAGCAATCTCGCCGATCGCCCCACCGGCGACCCTGCGAGTGATGAGAGAAACTTCCGCAGCCCATTACAATCGCGCGGGCTCGCAGAGTTCAAAAAGTTCGGCAGCACGGCCGATCTTCGGATCGGCGGCTTTGGTCCTTTCTTCGGCCTCACGCTGGCGCTGAGCTTGCTCGCAGCTTGCTTTCTAATTCGAGCTCCCGTCGGCGTGACTGGATTCGCGCTCGCTGCGGCCGGCACGCTGCTTTCCATTGTGGTCAACCCTCACATGTGGTGGGCGCGCTTTGTGCCGCAGATGTGGCTGCTGCCCGTGCTGGTCGCGGCCGCTGCCGTTGTCAGGCGCTTTAGGGTGGCCAGGGCATTGGTACTCATCATGGCACTGCTGATGGGCGTCACGAGCCTCATGGCAGTCATTGGGCGCGCGACGTCCAGTTATCTCGTAACGCAGAGTTACCGGCACGATATTGGAGGCATCGGTACGACGCCATTGCTGGTCGATACGTCAAACACCGAGAGCCTTTTTCTCCCGGCGCTGGCCTACCGGCTGCACGAGCAGGGCAGCGTATTAGAGGTCGCGACAGGGCCATGCGCTACCCCGATTATTTTTATCGTGATCCGAGCGTGTAAGTAAGAATGCTGGCAGTGGCCGATAGTGCTCGCCGGTTGAATCGATGCGCTCGAAACTCAATGCGAAACCGGGATACTGATGGCCTGCGGGAGCATCAGGTCGTGCGTTAGCACGATCTCGGTCGAGGAGCGCCCCACGAGAATCCGATAGCGGCCCGCGTTGGCATGCCACGCCTTGGACTGGACATCATAGTAAGCAAAAGACCGAGCGTTCAGTCCCACGTGGACTCGTCGCTGTTCCCCGGGATTCAGATATACGCGCGCAAATCCCTTAAGTTCCTTTGCCGGCCGTTCGACAGCCGGATGAGTGTCGTCACTGACGTAGACCTGACCAACATCGGCGCCGGCAAGCTTGCCGGTGTTGCGAACCTCAAAGGAAACATCGAATTGGGGTTCG
>JBEKWD010000314.1:0-3864 GCA_049513435.1 Steroidobacteraceae bacterium
CTGTGGTTGTTTACATCACAGGCGTTGGCCCGACAGACACTGTTTATGTCAGCACGGCAAATGATCCACGGAGCAAATAGAGAGCCACCGTGGTGTCGTCCACGACCATGAGTGAACTGATAAAGGCGCAGGCATGCTGATGACCACTTTCACCGCCATCCACGTGCTCTTGAGCCTCATCGGCGTCGCATCAAAGGAGTCAGAGCGAGACAGTGAGAACGGTCCTTGTCCTACCCCTTTGCCGGCGGTGTTCGCAGGCTCTCAAACATCGAAAAGACCCATGGCCGTACCGCCAATAGCGCAGCGATGCTGCGCTTTTCCTTCGCCGGCACGCTGCGATCTAGCTCCGCCAGATCGCGAAACTCACCGGCTATGCGCTCCATTTTGCGGAGCAAGACTTTGCTCGATGCCTCCGACAGCTCGGCGGAGAGAAAGTGCAGGGCCTCACCGCTTCGGGCGAACGCCGTCTGCAGGAACTCTTGACGCACCTGCTTTTCGTAGAGAATCCGCAGGGGGCCATCGCGCCGCCATGCGATGACTGATGCCGCACGGGTGCGAGCTCGGAGTTTGGAGCGCATCTCGATCAAGCGCAGCGCATCGAGCCGAACCATCCAACGCCGCACTGCACGCTCATCGACACCGAGTTCTACAGTCACGTCGCGGCCGCTTCGCCCGTTTGCGAGCAGATAAAAGCACGCCAGCAGATTCGGGTCTGCGGCAAGAGCCTTTTCCTGCTCTAACGTCAAGAGCTCGGGAGCGTCGGTGGATTGCTCAGCCGTTATGCGCACCAAGTCGCTGAGGCTAACCTCGAGTGCCTGACAGATGTCGTCCAAGCGGGCAAGCGTCATTGTCGCGCGCGAAAAGATGCGTTTGACGGATGCTTCGCTCAGCTGAATGCGGCGCGCGAGCTCGCGATAGGTTATCTGTCGGGATTTCATGAGGCGCTTGAGACTGTTGATGATCCGCGTAGGCATCAACCCAGAAGTTTCTCTTGGCATAGTTCGATTCCTTGAGACGGTAGGTATCATATTACGATACCTTTTACCGAGGTATTGATCCAGGCGACTGGAAAGACAACTATCGCGCTATGCGACACGCTCATCAGCAATTCAGTGCCCCACGAGTCAAACGGACTATTTGGGTCAATGACACGCACTCAGGGCTGAACCGCACGTCGGTATCGCGCGTCCTCGAACCACGTACGGTAGAAGACGTGGCACAGGCCGTGCGGCGGAGCCGCTCTGAAGGGCGGCCGCTGGCCGTTGCCGGCGGGCGGCATGCAATGGGCGGGCAGCAGTTCTTAAGCGGAGGCACGGTGCTGGACATGCGTTGCCTCAATCGGATCCGCAACTTCAGTAAAGAGCGAGGGCTGCTCGAGGTCGAATCCGGTATTCAGTGGCCGGATGTCATTCGCGCTTACCTGACAGGTCCGGGGGGAATGCGCTCACCCTGGGGAATTCGGCAAAAGCAGACTGGCGCCGATCGGCTGACGATCGGAGGCGCAGTGGCCGCCAACATCCACGGGCGCGGTCTCACCGCACCACCCTTCGTCGATGACCTCGAGTCCCTTGAGATCGTAACCGCAGACGGGGAGGTTGTGACCTGCAACCGCCAGCAGCGGCCAGAGCTCTTTCGCCATGTCGTCGGGGGTTATGGGCTATTCGGCGTCGTGACAGCCGCGACACTGCGGCTCGCCGCGCGTCTGCAGGTCGAACGGGTAGTCGAGTTGCTGGAGATTGACGGTTTGGTCGAAAGGCTGCACGAGCGAATCTGCGCGGGTGCCCTCTACGGGGACTTCCAATTTGCAATCGACCCGGCTAACCGGAACTTCCTTCGCACAGGCATCCTGTCCTGCTATGTCCCGACCGGTGATCTGAAACCGATCCCTGCGCGGCAGCGGCGTCTTTCACAAGCCGATTGGAATCGGCTGATCGAATTGGCGCATCGGGACAAGACGCGAGCATTTGACGAGTTCTCCGACTTCTACCTTGCTACGTCCGGTCAGCGTTATTGGAGCGACACCCATCAGCTCAATCTCTACCTCGAAAGCTATCACGCGGCGCTCGATCACCGCTTGGGGCGTAGCCTGCACGGCGGGGAAATGATCACCGAGCTGTATGTGCCACGCGATCGCCTATCGGTTTTCATGGACGATGTGAGACGCGACTTTGTACGTAACCCCGCCGACCTCATATACGGCACGATTCGCTTGATCGAGCCAGATACCGAGAGCGCTCTTCCATGGGCGCGTGAGTCCTATGCGTGCGTGATCTTCAACCTGCACGTCGATCATCATGCTGCCGCGCTCATCGACGCCACGAGCGCCTTCACTCGACTGATTGACCACGCGATCGCACATCGAGGCAGCTATTACCTCACCTACCATCGGTTTGCGCGCCTCGACCAACTGCTGACGTGTCATCCGCGAATTCGTGAATGGCTTGCAAGCAAGCACCGAATCGACCCCAGCCGATTATTCCAGAGCGATTGGTACCGGCACTTGTTGCGCCTTACTGGTAACGAAGTCCTGTGATTAGGGCAACTGCTGTGAGCACCTCGAGTTCCACGGCCGCCGCAATCGACGGAGATCGGCAATGCCGGGCACGCTAAGCAAGGCGCTCCAGGCAGTTGGAATATGGGTTCCAGTATTCCTCATTCTCGCAGCGGCTTGGCCGCCCGCGCTTCATCTGCCGCAGCTTTGGATGATGGTGGGCGTCAGTATGTTGGCGAACATGCTGCAACCGTCATACCGGCCATTCGAAGGTTCACGAACCCCGGAGGACCGTGGTACCGCGGCGCAGATCCTATGGACTGTGTATCTGACGCAAGCCGCGGCTCTGCTTGAACTCGTGTGGCGCAGATGCATCGCCTTACCCCTCGATTTAACTACTTGGACGGCGTTCTCAGCAATGATCGGTGGTCTTACGCTGCGAACCTATGCTGTCGTTTTGCTAGGGCCATGGTTCACTTGGAATGTAACGGTGCAGGCGGGACAAAAACTTGTTAGCCACGGACCATATCGTCTCATACGCCACCCCAGTTATACGGGCGCACTGATCGTCTTTGTAGCCAGCTGTGTACTTCTCCAGTCCTGGGTGGTCGCGGTGCTAGCCACCTTCGCGCTCACCCTGGCTTTCTTGCGGCGAATTAAGTACGAGGAGGCGTTGCTGGTCAAGACGCTTGCGGGATACGACGCCTATGTTTCTCGTACGGGCAGTCTGTTCCCGCGCATACTTTAGACAACCTCGGTGGATGAGCTCTTTCGAGGTCGACCACCTTTACGACCGTTGGCGCGGGAGCTCTTGCGCTTCGCGCGTGAGGTCACTTGGCCGCCGCGGCTTGCTAAGATCGCTGCAACGGATCGCGAGGGCAGCATCGCTGGCAGGACTGCTGTCAGGAGCCCGTGTACACTGATGTGAACGTCTCGTTCTTCGAGTTCAATGGCTGATCCAGCCGGCCATACTTCGAGCTTGCCCAACTCTGCAGTAGGCACGTCCTGCAGTGCACCGATCCACTGTCTGGGAATCAAGAAGCCGGCATTGTGGTTCATCGGGGCGGCCTGCCGCCGGCAACGACGATGGGTTCGCCGAGCGCTCGTCGATATTCCTCCTCGCCGATCGCATCCACCGACCGTAGCTTCGCCAGCAGCTCGTCGATCAGAGAACGCAGCCCAGGCCCCGGCGTGCCGTGCGCGAATGAACTCTGGTACTTGATCGGCCCGGGGATGATCGCGACCAGGAAGGCCATCTCGGCCGGCGTCAGCTCTCGGGGTTCGCGACCGAAATAGCGGCGGGCCGCGGGCCGCAGGCCACGCAGGTCCGGTCCCCATTCGATGATGTTCAGGTAGATCTCGAGGATACGATC
>JBEKWD010000315.1:0-3846 GCA_049513435.1 Steroidobacteraceae bacterium
ATTCGTTGCCTTTCATGCCTCTCAGGGACCCGAGCTCGGCCTGCCGCAGATGATCCAGTCGCGCGCGCAGTTCGGCTTCCGTGGCGTGATAGTGGTGCTGATTGGTACGCTGTTTACTTTCATCGGCTTCAACGTCGCCGACAGTGTGCTGACCGCCCGCGGACTGGATGGCGTGCTCGGCTGGAATGAGAGGCTGGTTGCGCTCGTGGCAGTCAGCGCCGCAACGCTGCTCGCGATCTACGGCTACGATTGGCTGCACCGCATGTTTCGCTGGTGCTTTCTGCTGTGCATGCCACTGTACACGCTGCTGACGCTGGCCATCGTGTCCGGCAGGATCGTGGCGACCCATATGGCGCTCTCGCATTTCAGCTGGGTGGCGTTCTGCGGCCAGTTCGCCGCCAGTGCCAGCTACAACATCACTTATGCGCCCTCGGTTTCGGATTACTCGCGCTATTTGCCGCGCACCACGCCGCGGCGCGCAATCATCGCAGCGGTGTTCATCGGCGCGGCCTCATCGGCGATATGGCTGATAGCGCTCGGCGCATGGCTTGCCACGCGGTTGGGCGCTGTGGATGGCCTGGTCGCATTACACGATGCAGGCGATGCCGTGTTCAAAGGTTTTGGCGCTCTCATGGCATTGGCCTCGGTGGTCGCGTTGGTCGCTGCGATGGGGCTCAATGCCTATAGCGGCATGCTGACGGTCGTGACCGCGCTGAACTCCTTGATCGAGGTGCCGCCGACGGCACGCCTGCGCATCGGGACGATTCTGGTATTCGGTGCGATCACCCTGGCGCTGGCTTTAGCCATCAATGCCAATGCCATAGAGCTGCTGTTTGCGGTGCTCACGATCATGCTGTATCTGCTGGCGCCGTGGACCTCCATCAATCTGATCGACTACTTCTTCGTGCGACATGGGCGCTATGCGATCGCTCATTTATTTCTGCCCCGCGGCATCTATGGAGCCTGGGGCGTCAGAGGTCTGAGCGCTTATCTGGTCGGACTCGCCGCGACGATGCCTTTTATTGCGCTACCGGGTATCTACACGGGGCCCGCCGCACGCGGGCTCGGTGGAATCGATGTCGGCTGGCTCGTGGGATTGCTGGTGGCGGGCAGCGTATACCTCTGGCTGATGCGCTCCTTCGACCCAGGCCAGGAAGCCGCGGCAATTCTCGATAGTCGGCAACTGCTGGGGCAATGAATATGGCCCGCATCGATCTGCTGGTCGTTATCGCCTATATGATCGGAATCCTTGCGGCCGGATTCTGGGCGCGCCGCAAGGCCACCACCCAGGACCAATTCCTTGTTGCCGGCCGTTCGGTCGGTCCCTGGCTTTATTCCGGCACGCTCGCGGCGATCGTGCTTGGCGGTGCCTCAACGATTGGCACCGTCAAGCTCGGCTACACGTATGGCGTTTCGGGTATGTGGTTCGTATGCATGTTCGGACTCGGGATCATCGTACTGAGCCTCGTGTTCGTTAAGCGCATCCTGGGTCTGAATCTCTACACGGTCCCCGAGCTGCTCGAGCGACGCTACAGCCCCCTCGCGCGCATCGGCGGCGGCGTCGTCATGGTGGCTTATGACCTGATGGTCAGTGTCACAGCAACGATCGCCGTCGGATCGGTCATGGAGGTCATCGTCGGCATTCCGCGCACGCCCGCGATTCTGCTCAGCAGCGCCGTCATGGTGGTCTATTCGGTGCTAGGCGGCATGTGGTCCCTGACGCTGACCGACATCATCCAGTTCATCATCAAGACCATCGGCATTTTCTTTATCCTGCTGCCGGGCGCGATTCTGCACGCGGGCGGCCTTTCGGCCATGCACGCCCGACTTCCCGTGGCTTTCTTCTCGTTGACCCACATTGGCACCAGCAAGATCTTCTCGCTCTTCGTGCTGTATTTCTTCGGCATCATCATCGGCCAGGATGTCTGGCAGCGCGTGTTCACGGCCCGCAGCGTCAAGGTGGCGCAACGTGGCGGCCTTGGTGTCGGCTTGTATTGCCTGTGCTACGGAGTGGCCGGCGCTCTGATCGGGACGGCCGGTCGGGTCTTTCTGCCGCCGCTCGGCGATGCCGACCAGGCATTTGCGCAGATCGTCAACGTCGTGCTGCCGGTGGGACTGCGCGGTCTGGTGCTCGCGGCCGCGCTGGCCGCCATCATGTCGACGGCCAGTGCTTGTCTGCTGGCTGCATCCACCGTGCTGCTGGAGGACGTCTACCTACCTCTGCGCGGCGCCGGCGGTGCCGGATCGATACGCCAAAGCCGCACAGTCACACTGATGTTCGGCATCGTCATGATGGTGCTGTCCTGCCTGATGCGCGATGTGCTTGCTGCCCTGACCGTGGCCTATGACCTGCTTGTTGGGGGCCTGCTCGTATCCGTGATTGGTGCGATCATGTGGCGGCGGGGCACTACGGCCGGCGCGCTGTCCTCGATCGCGGTTGGCAGCATCCTCGTGGTCGGACTGCTCGCCGCCTGCGGCATCGATTCCGATCTGCCGATCTATGTCGGTCTGGGCGGCAGCCTGGTCGTCTACGTGGTGGTCAGTCTCAGTACTACCGCTCAGACGACATGTCGTTGAGGATGGCGTCCATGGCGGCTCCAAGTAACAACACCACGGTGTTCGAGGCCTCGGTTCGACTCTTTAATGCCTGCTTGAACAGAGCGGTCCATCGCGCTCGCTCTTCGATGAGAACGGCAACAGCCAGCCGATCGCCTTCGAAGGCTTTGGCCAAAAGCGTGCGGAAGAGCGCTCGAACCTGCTTGCTCTGCGGCGATCGAAATCCCCGCACCAGCTCATCGACCGCCTTCAGGCCACCCAGGGCCTGTGCGAGTTGCTCGGCCCGCTGCCGCAAACCGTCATCTACCGCCCGGATAACCGCGCTGTCCAAGCCCGTCTTGCTTCCAAAATAATGGATCAGCATACGCGCCGAGACGCCAGTCTCCCGAGCGTAATCATGGATGCTGAGAGGCCGCCCTCCCGTTCTCAAGGCTGCCGCGACGCAGGCGCTGAGCGAGCGCTCCTTGGGGGTGCCGGCCGGATTGCGCGTGCGCGGGTGTTCCCTCATTCACCTACTGCTGCCGCAGTGCCGCCGCCATAGGCATGGGCCTCCACATCAGGAACGTAATCGCGAACGCGACGCCGTAGCCCCACAGCAGCCACGCGGCTGCGAGACGAACACCAGTCTCCACTGGTCCGTAGACCTGAGGCGCCCAGTGCAGCACCGCGCCGTCAATCATCATCGCGATCCCTCCGGCGAGCAAAATCCCCGCTGGCAATTGCTCAGGACTCAGCGAGGCGCAGCGCCGAGTGATCCGCACACTGAGCCACCCGATCGGCACTGAGGTGAGGAAGCTGATCACGCCCAACACGGGACCGGTAATCGAAGACGGCATCCAGCGTATTTGCGCGGCGGCCAGTGCCCAGAACGCCACGCCCACGATAATCAGCACCATCAACTGCCGGGATCTGAACATGCGCGGTTCCGTCCACTATGTAACAACTATTACAAGTGCAATATTCATATCATAGCCGTGCGAGCGGTGCAAATCCGGCCCCGCAGTTGCATGCTCGCCAGCGCCAGAGGTGCCGACTCGCTAAAATGCTAACTTGATGAGGGCCGCCCTTCGACACACCGGAGATTAGCAATCGTGCTGACTATTGCGAAAACCATCGGACTACTGAGCCTTAGCAATATATTCATGACTTTCGCCTGGTACGCACATCTGAAGGAGCTCTATCAGAAGCCCTGGATCATCGCGGCCCTGGTAAGCTGGGGCATCGCCTTGTTCGAATACCTGCTGCAGGTGCCGGGAAACCGTATCGGCTTCACGGTGCTCAGTGTCGCGC
>JBEKWD010000316.1:0-3841 GCA_049513435.1 Steroidobacteraceae bacterium
AGGCCGCCGCGGATTCCGGTCACGAATGTGTTGAATGCCAGGAAGTTGGCGAAGCCGCCGACGTTGTTGGTGAGAAGGTACGCCTGCAGCGTGGTGTTCTGGCGCACCGCGTCCGACCCAGTGATGCTGGCGCCATTCACCACTCCTACGCTCGGAATGTTCAAGCCTTTGAAAATCTGGTTTAGCAGCGGTGAATTTCCGCCGGCCTCGGTAGTATCGAAGGCGGTCAGAATTCCATTCTCGAAGATGTTGACTTCGTTGATATTGGTGCCCTGCGTCAGCTTGGTCCCTTTGCTGGCGACGTAGCGGACGTCGAGCACTACGCCTTTGCCTAATTGCCGGCCGAGTGACGCGTTCCAGTTCTGTACATAGCCCCGCTTCCATCCGCTATCCGCGATGTCGACGCTCTGAGTGGTGCTGTTGTTATCGTTGATTGGAATAGTGGCGAGCGGCGGCGTGGACGGGGTCGGCAGCGGCAGTGATATCTGACCCAGCCCCTGGTAGGTGGAGGGTGTGATGGATTGCGCCTGACCGAGGCCCGGGGCGCCATAACCGTAGATCTGATTGAGGAGCGCCAGAAAGTTCTTTTCGTAGGAGACGCCGTAGCCGGCGCGGAACACTGTCTTGTCCTTGCCGAACCATGGCAGCGAATAAGAGAGGCCGAGCGCGGGCGCAAAGTCGCGATAGTCCGGCTTCCAGGGCTCGATGCCAGGATTTGGCGAGTTCTTCCCGATTAACTGCAACTGCATAAGCTGTCCGGGCTCATAGCCAGGATTAAAGAGCGCGGCCAAGGTGGTGCCCGAGATGCCGAAGATGCTTTGCGAGCCGCCGACTAAGTCGGTCATGCGGCCGTGAGCCTCATAGGGAATGCCGTAATACTCCCACCGCAGGCCCAGGTTGATAGTCAGGCTGCTGCTCACCTTGATGTCATCCTGCACATAGCTCGCCCACTCATGCGTGATCCATGTGTGCTGCTCCTGTCCAAAGGGCAGATACTGCGGGTTAGTGCCGCCCGGTGAGTAGAACATTTCGGTGAGACTGCCCACCGATCCCGCGAGGTTGGTCAGCAGGTTAGTGGCAGTAGTGGAATTCGCGCCAATGCCGGCGATGGTAGTGATGTTTTGCGTGCCCACATTGCCGGTTCCCAGAGTGACGCGCGGAATCACGTCGAAAGCGTGAAAACTGTCTTCGTCAACGATGTGGAATTCGACGCCAGCCTTGAGGGCGTGGCGGCCGCGCAGCCAGGTAATCTTGTCGGAGGCCTGGTACACCGGAGTGATGCGCCCTTGCGGATCTTCCCCGGTGCCGGTGGTGTACGGGCTGGTCAATCCACCGGCTAAGCCAAGGATATACGGCACGCCGTTTAGCGAGGGTAGCAGGCTTGTGCCCTGGGAGTTGGATGTCCACGGCGCTTCGAAATCGAGGTTGGTGCGCTGCACGCCGATGCGCGCTTCGTTGACCATCGCGGGGCCAAGGGTGGAAACAAGAGCCAATGAGCCTACCGTAGAGAACTGTTGATAGCGCCCGGGAACGGATGTCGGATAATTCTGCAGATCGTTGCCGTTCGGGTTGTTCTCGGTGTCGTGGTTGTAACTGCCGGTCAGGCGTTCGGACTCGTTGAAGTTGTGATCCACGCGCAGGTCGAGCGAATAGATGTTGGTGGGCACGCGCGCCTGCCAGATGTAAGCCGCCGTATTGAGCCCGTCGCCCGCGGCCAGATAGTTGTTCGGCAGCGGCATTAGCGCCAGGTTTTTGGCCACGATGCCGGTGGAATCGGGAGTCAGCCGGTTTGGATCGAGCCCGAACAGACTCACGGATTGCAGCCCTCCAGTTGCGCCCCGCGGCGCCACCGGGTTGCCGCTCAAATCCACCGAAGGATTGTTGGCATTCGCGTTGGCGTTCTGTACGCCGGGATAGAAGCGAAAGATTCCCTCGCGCGCATCGGCGGTGAGGACGGTATCGGTAACCGGGGTTAGCGCGCGGCTGATACTGGCCTCGAATAGAGCGAAGAAAAAGGTCTTATTCTTGCGCACCGGTCCATCCACGCGCGCCCCGGTCTGGTTCAGCACCTGAACGCTGCGCGCGAGGTCGTTGCGGTTGTTCGACCACGTATTGGCGTTGAGGTCGGTGTTGTGAGCGAAATCGTAAACGCTGCCGTGGAACTTGTTGGTGCCCGCGCGCGAGACCAGTTGTACCTGGCCGGATCCGCGGCCGTACTCGGCGTCGGCCGGCGACGTAACCACCTTCACTTCCTCCACGCGGTCCACGGTGGTGGCGATCATCTGGCCGGTGATCGATTCCAGCACCGCGTTGTCCTGGATGTTAGTGCCATCGAGGGTAATGTTCATCATGTCGGTGCGCGATCCATTCATGTTTACGCCGCTCCCTGTCGAAACCAAGCCTGCCTGGGTGGCCACCAGTTCCATGACGTTGCGGCTTGAGACTGGCAAGTCCTGTATGCGCTGTGAATTGAGCAGGCCTCCTTGGGAGGCGGAGAGATAGCTGACCGAATCGGCGTTGGCAGTGACCTCTACGCTCTCCTTAGTTGCGCCTACTTGCAAGGTGAGGTTTTGGTGTAAGTGGTCGCCGATGCGGAGCGTGGTCTGATTCAGATCGAGCCGCTTGAATCCTTCCTTTTCGGCGGTGAAGCGGTAATCGCCGGGCGGCAGCGCCGCATACAGGTAGACTCCCGCAGCGTTCGAAGTAACTACGGTTTTCACTCCGGTATTGAGATTCAGCGCGGTTATGGTAGCGGCGGGAACGATGGCTCCGGTGGCATCCAAAACGTTGCCCGAGACAACTGCGTCGGTGCCTTGCGTCCAGGCGGCCGGCGCGAACAGGATTGAGACCGCCAAAATCAAAATCCATAAGTAGGGCGCCGCAGCTCGGGTAAGTTCTCTATAGCTCTTAGGAATGCTATTTGAATGCGGCTGGCCGGGATGGAGGCCAATAGCCGTTGTACGTTTCTTCATCTTCGATCCTTTCAATAGCCCGATCTTCGCGGGCGAACAAATCCTTAAGTATGGAAAGTTGGGAGAACCGCTTCAACTGCGGGACTCAGCACAGAGAGTCCGCGGCTCCAAAGAAGTTGAAAAAACGGGCAGGCAGGGCCCTTCAGAAGGATGTAGTTAGCGGCGACAACAGCACTCGCCGGTGGGGTAAGGACGACGCGGCGAATGTGCAGACACCATCATCTTCGTTTGTAAGAGACGGAAAGTCGTATGCAACTTGTTGTTCATCGACGATATCATGAGCGTAATAAGCGGTCAAGTTAAATTGCACGACAAGCGACAGGCCAGGAGGCCTGTCTTACTGCTTTGCGACGGGCGGGACCAGCACTCCAGTGCCATACTTTTCGATGGTCCGAGTCTTCATGTTGTAGACGTCGCCTATGGAAAGGACATAATACGGTTTTTCCCAGGGCTGATACAGGTGAGTGTTGTCGTGTATGGCAACCTTCCACTTTCCAATCACCTGAAAGCGGTCCCCGGCGACAACGATCGCGGTACCTTCAGACAGGCCTATTCCGAGCAGATTGGGATACTTCTTGATTACCGGAATGATGTCGTCCCAGCGATTGCGAGTATTGATATGCTGATCTATGGCGACCTTGCGGAGAAAGGCGAAGCCGTGTTCGTGCTCCGGTTCCGGAGTCATGACAATCTCGGAGCCGGCGATGGCGCCGCGCACCAGATAGTCACCTTGAATGGTTGCGCCGGCCGAGCTGCCGCCAATTACGCCGCCGCGCTCCAACACCTTGTGGAATTCGCGTAAGGTCAAAGTGTTGGCGTAGGAGTCGACAATATTCCACTGCCGTCCCCCGTCGAACCAGACACCGTTG
>JBEKWD010000317.1:0-3834 GCA_049513435.1 Steroidobacteraceae bacterium
GTTCGCACCGAGTCGCCGGCGGCCCGCCTCGCCGGCGTAATACTCATAGGCGCGGCCTTTCTTGAACGGCAGATGCGCGAGTTCCATCGGTGCGACGATGCCGTCGATGATCAATGCCGACCCAAGCCCGGTTCCAAGACCGAGAAATAGCATGCGCCCGCCTTCATAAGTGCCGATCGCCTGCATGACCGCATCATTCATGATACGGGCCGGCCGCCCGAATGCCCGGCGAAAATCGAACCCGACCCATCCGCCGCCTAAATGATGGGGCTCGATCAGCACCTTGTTGTGCATGACCACCCCCGGATAGCCAATCGACACAACATCGTAGATCCAGTCACCGGTCAGCTGCTGCACGCGCTTGACCATCTGGCCTGCCGTGAGATCAGGCCCGGATTCGAACTGGCGTATCTGGCGACGCGTCGACACGCGGGTTTTGACGTGACTGCCGCCGACGTCAATAGCCAGCACGCGCAGCTTACGCGTTGACTTCATGACAGACGGGGAGGCCATCTAATCGTCACGCTCAGACTCCTCCTCAGCGGCGCTGCGGCGCGCACGCGCGAAGCCGCGGCGGCCACCGGCGAAGAATTCGAGGAATCTACGCGCCTCGGCGCTACTGAGCTCGCCGGATTGCAGGGTGGCCGCCGCAATTTGCCGTAAATTACCAACCGGCGTGTTGACTGCGCGAAAGGCTCGCTTGATCTCGTCGAGCACTTCGCGTTTGAAGCCTCGCCGACGCAGCCCCACGCTATTGAGGCCGATCACCGCATTGCGCTCGGTAACCATGCAGAAAGGCGCAATATCACGCGAGATGCGCGCGCCGCCGCCAATCATCGCACTCTCACCAATGCGGCAGAACTGGTGGATAACGGCCCCACCGCCCAGAAAGGCGTGATCGCCTATCTGAACGTGTCCGGCCAGCAACACCGCGTTAGCGAGCACGACGTGGCTGCCGACCCGACAATCGTGCGCAACGTGCGAGGCGGCCATTAGAAAGCAGTCCGAGCCCACTTCCGTCGAGGTGCCCGCGCGAGTGGCACGACTGATGGTCACGTGTTCGCGAATGATGGTACGAGCACCTATCCGCACGCCGGATAGCGTATTGATATCGAAGCCCAGATCCTGCGGATCACCACCGAGCACGGCGAACGGATGCACCACGACGCCTTCTGCGAGCTCACAGTTGGCGCTCACCAGTGCGTGAGCATGGATTACGCAACCCGCACTGAGTCGCGCGCCCTCCTGGATGAGAGCCGTCGGATGAATCTGCATGACCGATTGAGCCTTCAGTGATTTGTGCTTGTCAACCCGCGAGCATCGGTGAAAGGCTTCTTTGCCACGCCCTGAGCGTACTGATAATCGCTGGATTGAAATGTCTGTTCATCTGAACATAACACGTGTATAAACATAAAGTTATATAATTAAGTTTAGTCATTACATTAATACATATCTGCGACGGTTCTGTTATGGCCCAGTAGGATTCCGACATCGTCGATAGAGGGGAGAGCTATGAAAGTCGAAGGGCAATGCCATTGTGGACACATTTCGTTCGAGGCAGAGATTGACCCAAATATGGTTCGGATCTGTCACTGTACCGATTGTCAGACCCTCAGCGGCTCCGCCTATCGAGTCAACGTTCCCGCACCTGCGGCGAGTTTTCGACTGCTCACGGGACAACCAAAGATCTACATTAAAACCGCCGAGAGCGGTAATCAGCGCGCGCAAGCCTTCTGCCCGAACTGTGGCACTGCGATTTACTCTGCGGCAGCTCGCGATACACCCACTTACGCGCTTCGCGTTGGCACATTAAAGCAGCGCTCGCAGTTGCAGCCCAGTCGCCAGATCTGGTCTCGTTCAGCGCAGCCTTGGGTCAAGGATCTTCGGCACTTGCAAGAAGTCGAACGCCAGTGAATGCAATTGAATCACTCGTCATGTCCAGAACCTTTGCGGCATTCCTGTTTGCGAGCCTGATTCTGGCGCTCACGCCCGGTCCGGGTGTGCTCTATATCGTCACGCGAACTCTCGGACATGGGCGTAAAGCAGGACTTGCATCGGTCTATGGCGTGGCGCTGGGAAACCTCGCCAACGCGAGCGTGGCTGCAGTGGGTCTGGCTGCCGTGCTCTCGACTTCCTCGGCCGCCTTTACGGTGGTGAAGCTTGCCGGTGCGCTCTACCTGATACTGTTGGGCATCAAGACATTGCGAGAGCGGCCGGCGGCCCCTGAGGTCGCACGCCCCGACAGCGTTTCGCCGGCGGCCGCGTTTCGCGACGGTTTCATGGTCGCGCTGCTCAATCCGAAGACGGCGCTGTTCTTTGCGGCCCTGTTACCGCAGTTCATCACCTCAAGCGCTTTCGCGTTCGATCAGAGCTTGATCCTGGGTTGCGTGTTCGTATTCATTGCGATGTGCACGGACACGATGTACGCGCTGAGCGCCTCGTTGCTCGCAGGCTCGATCGTGCGGCGCTCGATGTGGCGACCGTTGGGTCGCTACGTCTCCGGCGGAAGCCTTATCGGGCTGGGCCTGTGTGCGGCATTGGTCAGCCCGCGCTCAGCTAAATAGGCTCCACTGCACCCCGGAGCCTTCATGCGCGCGTATATAGGAGTATATGGAATCCGATCCCGTGAGCCTGTCGCTGGCAAGCATCGTGGAGGCGCCCGGCGCCCGCACGCCTGCACCGGACAAGGCGGAACGCACGTTGATACGTGCGCAGGCGGGTGAGATCCAGGCGTTTCGGGAGCTCGTGCGCACCCACCAGGGCTCGATCTACAGCCTGGCCTTGCGCTTGCTCAATGTGCGTGAGGACGCGCAGGAGCTGGCACAGGACGTATTCTTGCTGCTGCATCGCCATCTTGCCGATATCGTCTCAGCGCGGCACCTGCGCTTCTGGTTGCGCAAGACCGTCTGTCATCGCGCCATAGATCGTTTGCGACGCTCGCGTTTAGCGTTTCTGCCGCTCGACGCGGCGGCAGATCTGCAGCTACCCGTACGAGAGCACGATTCGCTGATGGAGGGCCGCCTGGGGCAGCTCATCGCGCGACTGCCGGTAGTACCGCGCGCGGTGCTCCTACTGCGATATCAGGAAGATCTCGATCCCCCGGAGATCGCCCGCGCGCTAGGGCTACCGCTCAACACCGTCAAGAGCCATCTGCGACGCTCGCTCGCCCTGCTGCGCAGCCGCAGCGCAGAGTTACACGGATCGCACGCCGGGGAGATACACACGTGAGCGAACACGAACTGGAACAGAGGTTGCGATCGGCAATGCGGCCTGTGGATCCGGGTGAGGATTTCTGCGAGCGCGTGCTCGCGCGTATTGAGGCATCGGCGCTGGAGCGCGAGCCGGCCGGCGCCGAGGTGCCGATCGTGCGCAGCACGCCGCAAGTCCGCCGCCACACACTCGCGCAATGGGGCTCGTGGTCGCTGGCCGCATGCGTGATTGCCGGCATCGGCCTGATGCATTGGCGCCATGAAGTGCAGCAGCAGCGCGGCCTGCGGGCCAGCGAGCAGCTGCTGCAGGCGATGAACATCGTCAGCGAGCAACTCAGTGACGTACGCGCGATTGTCAGTCGCCAGCAAGAGCCACCGCGGTGAATGGCATCGCGCGCCTCAACACCAGATTTATTCAGGAGACCATCATGCAATTTCGATCCCTTGTATTGACGCTTCTGCTGCTGCCGCTGCTGCCAATGACCGCGGCAGCACAAGCGGGCAGATTGGCGTTGCCAGACTTCTCGGCCTTGTCGAAAAAGGCGAGCCAGTCAGTCGACATTTCACTCGATCCCTCACTGATGGGTCTGGCCAGCGGTATTCTCGCCACTAGCTCCAACCCCAA
>JBEKWD010000318.1:0-3822 GCA_049513435.1 Steroidobacteraceae bacterium
GCAACGTCCGGGTAGAGTAGTTGATGTTGCAACGACCCGTTGAGCCCGCCGCATTTTCTTGCTTACTTTTATACGGCCGCACTCAGTCTCTCATGAGTACCGGGTAGTTGTCAGGCGGCCGCGCGGAATAACGCGACTTTATCCGGGTCTTGGCGATCGAGGATGAATTTTGTGAAGAGATGGCCTGTCGGACTATTCAAGAGAAATTCCGGGAAGCGCTGTCGCAGAGCGGTGGCGAGGACCAACTCGGAGGGCGGAATGCCGGGGCGGATGGTTCGCAACCAGGAGCCGAAGGACTGCCATACGATCTGGGGGAAAGCGGCGGCGAGATATTGAAGCAGACCTTGAGCGATGAGGCCCGCCTGGATGAAGAGATGATAGGCGTTGAGTTTTCGTTTGACGAGATTGCGATAGTCAAGAGTTTCCCGATGCAGATGCTGGTTACCGTTTCGTCGGCGCAGCGGTTTCATCTTTTGCATCCAGAAATGGTAGGCCAGAGTGCCGATGTGGTTGACGGCCTGTTTGAACGTGTGCTCGATCTTGAAGCGCAGCCCATACAGACGCATGATGTCGGCGGCACTCAACTGCGTATCGGTGCACATGAGGAGGCAGCGGCCTCGCGTGGGGTGGATCACCAGCACGAAGCGCACGATGCGCCCGGCCGGGCGCCACAGCAGATCACAGATGCGGTATTGCACGGTGACGTGCTTCTCGCCATAGACAGGACTGGACATAGTTTGCAGGGCGGCGGTGTCGCTGAAGAGGCAGTGGAGGCGGACTTTTTTGCCGTACAGTTTGGGTCGGCCGCGTCTTTTGGGTCCCCGCGCTAGGACCGGACGGTAGGCGACGGCGTTGGAGCGCATCCGGGTGACCAGATGCTGGTTCTGCTCGAGCAGGCCGTTGATGATCTTGCGGCTGGCATAATAGGCATCGGCCACGAAGTAGAAGAGCTGTCCGACATCGAGAATGCCGATCAGCACGAGCATCTTGTCGAGCAAGGTGCGTTTGTCCCGATTGGACCAGATCAGTCCCTCGTGGATGCGCATGGCCAAGGGCACGGCGAACACGCTGTTCCCTGCGGGCATGAGGATGCTCAGCGCTTGCAGGGAATGGCCCATGATGTACTCGGGCTTGCTGCTGCAGTCCGATTGCTGATGTAGCAGCTTCACCGCCGGCATTTTCTTGCCGCGCTTGGCAGCTTTGATGCCATCCCCGACCAGTACCAGGCGCCCGTTGACCCGCACCGCAGCGGGGAAGAGCTTCAGGACCACCCGCGTCCACAGCGCCGCGAGCGGGTCGGCTTTGATCGCCGTGCTGTGAAAGTGATCGAGCAGGCGGTCATAGAGCAACGGCTTGAGTGTCAGCCCCCGCACGATGCTGGTCACGCCCAGCAACTCCGTGCGCACCGTCAATCCTGCCACCGCGGTGGCGAACCACAGAAAGCTGCGCAGACGCGAGAACACAGGGCGCAGCAACCAGATCGCATCCCACCAATAGCGCCATAGGGGCATTCACAGACCCTCGCATATTTTTGTCGACTCCGTCGTATAGCATGTATATGCTATACCTATGACGGAAAAACGTATCGCACAGATCGATCAGCACATTGGGAAGATCAAGGCTGCCCTGGCAGGGCTCGCAGAGATGCGCCCCGGCTCCCTCACCCGACAGTTCAAGGACCCTGAGGCCGGCACCGGCGCCTACTATCAGCTCAGCTTCACCCTTGAGATGAAAAGTCGCACCGACTATATTCCCCGGCAATGCGTCGCACAGGTCCGTCGCCAGGTCGCCAACTACAAGCGCTTCAAGGCATTGAGCGCGCAATGGGTTGCTTTGGGGATCGAGCGCTCCCGGCTGCAGATCAAGTTGACGCGCATCGTTTGATCAACCCAGCGAGGTGACACACTCATGGGCAAGAAGAGTTGGGCCTGGGACAAAATAGTTCTGAAGGTTCCGCCGCTGGGAGAAAACCCCTTCCTCGACGGCTTGGCCGACTGGACGCACTCGCCCGAAGGACACCTGGCCGACGAGGCGCGCGAAACAGTCTGGCCTGTGCTGGATGCCGCACAGATCGACGCCCAGCGCCAACAGATCATCTGGCCCGACGCCACGTCTTTGGATATCCAACAGACCGTGCATCGACTCCATGAGCACTACCCTCATCTGGGCGAAGCACTCATCGAAGACAAAGTCATCGCTTGGCTCGAACTGAACTATGCCCGAATGCTGCATAGATTAGGCCGTGAGTTTCTTCGGATGCCCATATTTCCTGATGTTCGCGCGCGCTCTGCGTCGCGTGGTCTGGAGTCTTCCGAAGGGTTTGGGTCGAGTTTTGATGAGCCGCGGTTCCATTCGACCTGGCCGATTGCCGACTCGCACGTGGGCAATCAACCGGAGCAGCGCAGCCGTATCTTCCGGTGCCGTTGAGAGAAACTGCCTTTGACTCCACGCCACCCACACCTGCACCGTATGTTTGAAGCTCAGCTGCCGCGGCAGCACACCGGCCCGTTCGGCGGCGGCGGCCATCAGCGAACGGATCAGGTTGTAGGCGAGCGCGTATACCCAAACCTCCTTCTCGCACATGTCCGGCGATTTACACGTCAGGCGCTCCATGCCGAGGGTCGATTTGATGTTGCGCAGGTCCAGCTCTACGTTCCATCTGCGCAGAAACAGCTTACCGATCTCCCGCTTGCAGACCTCGCGGGGATTGAGGAAGGACGTCACCAGCACTTTCTTGCGGACTTTGACTTCGCGCAGCGTCAGCGAAGGCGGATAAGCGGCATATTGCGCAGGCGTCATCCAGGCGGGCCTGGCCTTCGGTTTGCTCCACGTGACCACGTGGTCGCGTGCGCCGAGCTTCTGGCCGGTGCGAAAATCGGTGTGCCGCGCGCCATGCTGCTCAAACAGCACGTCTACCCCGCGTGCCTGCATCTCGGCGATCAGGACGTAGCCGCAGTAGTAGCTGTCGCCAGCAGCACGTCACCATCGACAAAACAGTCGAGCAACTCGCGAAACAACCCGTACTCTCCCGTGCCCTTGCCTTGGTACGGGCCCATGGCCAAATCAAGTACCGCTCCGTTGGCGAGCGACATGACCGCGACGAGCCGCGCGATCGGAAATCCCGCCCCCGGTTCTTGACTCCCGTGCTGCGGATACTGCGCCTGGTTCGGCTCAGTATCCGGCATCAACGTGGTCGTCCCATCGGTCAATTTCACGTGCCGGCCGCGCCACAGCCAGCCTGTCGACGTGTGCTCGTTCATCAGAGCTGCGCATCGTCGAGCCAGTTCGCGCACCAGGTCAATCGGCAGTCGCGCGCGCGCCTGGCAGTACCCGCCGGTATTCGCACTGACCGCCTCCGACCCCTGCAGCAATCGATTGATGATCGCCTCGTTCACGGCGTTCCGGCAGGAGCTATCAGCGCGCAGCACTTGACCCAAAAACATCGCCAGCGTCACCGTCGGCGCAAATTTGCGCTCCCGGTACTCCGGCAGCAGCGATTCAAGGGTCTCGAGCAGTTCAGGCCCGGTGATCAAATTGAAGAAATCCATCGAGTCGATCTGCTCCAAACGGCGACCAATCTCTCTGACCTGTTGCTGGGAAACGAACTCGGCATTACCATCTCTCAAGGCTGGCCCTCTCTCTCAAGGCTGGCCCTCTTGGTTGTGGATCTTGCTTGGTAACAACATCCTACCAATCTCGGTGGCCAGCCTTCTCCTGAAATTTCAATCCGTTACATCAACGTCGCTATACCGCTGCGGCCTATCTAAGCGCCATTCATGCCTGGTCGGTTTTGCTGCGGTCAATCATCAGCCGACCCGTGCC
>JBEKWD010000319.1:0-3816 GCA_049513435.1 Steroidobacteraceae bacterium
GGCGAGATCTATCTGGCCTTGGTGCTGTCACTTGGCAGCCTGGCGCTTCTGCTGGGAGTTCGCGGCAGCCGCGCGGCTAGCAGCTCCGTTTGATTAGTCAAAGGTCAGTAACTGCCCCCATCTCGCTGGTCACGCCAGCAATTCTTTTGCCTGAGCCCAAAAGTGCTGGACCAGTTTGCCTGCTGGTTCCGATTTCGCGAGACTCGCCGCCTGACCGGCCCAGGCCTGCATGCGCTCGACGTCCCCGCTCTTGTGGGCGGCCGCGCGCATCCTCGCGGTCAGTGCGCGCTGGACTGGATAGGGCGCCGGCAGTGGTGCATTCGGTGCCAAGGCAGCGAGCACGTAATCGGTGGCAATGCTGCGCCCCGCACGGCCACTGAAGACGCGGCTAAGCAGCGTATCCTCCGGTGCGGTCCTTGCCAGGGCATCTGCCCACGCCGGATGAATCTGCGCTTCCGGGCAGCGCAGGAAACCAGTGCCGATCTGCGCTGCGCTCGCCCCGAGCGCTAAGGCTGCGGCGACTCCGCGTCCATCGGCGATTCCTCCAGTTGCCACCACTGGTAAGCGCACTGCCTCAAGGATCGACGGGAGCAGCGCGAACAGACCGACCTGTTGGCGCTCCGCCAGGGCAGCGTCGAAGCAGCCGCGATGCCCACCCGCTTCCATGCCTTGGGCTACGATCACGTCCGCACCAGCCGCTTCGGCTAAGCGCGCTTCCCCGACGGTCGAGACGTTAGCGAACCAGGCGATGTTACTTTCCTTGAATCGTGCGACGAACTCGGGGGGATACAGCCCCATGACCGATGAGACGATCGGCGGCCGAACGCTCAACAGTGCCTCGCATTGCGCAGCGAAATCCGGCGGCGTGGCATCGCCTGCCTCCGGCGGAACGGCTGGCCCCCAGGCACCCAGGAACTCACGGACGCGCGCCTCGTGTGCGGCATCGCGCTTGGCCGAAGGATCAGGAATCCAAAGGTTCAGGTTGAACGCACCGTTGCTTCGGGCACGCACTTCGACGGCCCAGCGGATGATCTCCTCGGTCTGCATCAGGAGGGCACCACACGACCCGAGTCCCCCCGCATTCGCCACGGCGATGGATAGGATGGGTGCACTGGCTCCGGCCATGGGCGCGAGCAAAATAGGCACTCGCAGTCCAAAGCGCTCACAAAAGCTCGCGGCGCGCGCGAGAGTTGGACTCATCCGGCGCTCGGTGCCCAATTCAGCTGGCGCTTAAGCCGGCGCCGCCGGCGGGATATCGAATCGATACGCGGTGTGGCGCGCAGACGGGCGCATCCCAAACTCCTCTATGAAGCGCACGAGGGCTGAAAACGGCGCGATGTCCACAGTCCTGCGAAAAGTAAGGTGATCGACCAGGCAGAAGAGCGACACCTCGAACAGACTCAGGTCGCGCTGCAGCGGCAGTGTCCGCAGAGCGCTGCCCAGATTTTCATCGAGCCAGCCAAGCGAACGCTCAAGCCCGGACCGCGCCTTGACGAAGTACGTGTTGTCGGTTGGCAGCTTACAAACCGTCGTGCCGAATGCGACCTGCACCTGGGCACTCATGCCGTGCCAGACGAGCTCTTGGGCATTGCGCGAGAGATTGTCGCGAAGCTCTTCGGGCCAGACAATGCGCTTGGGCGACCCCGCCATTTCCACGAGCGCGCGGCAAATGTTTTGCGCACCGAAGAGCGATGAATTCTCCGTTCTCAGGATCGGCAGCTTGAGTGCCGGGTTGCCGGCATATATATCGCTATCCATCGACGTCATATCGTAGACAGGCGCAAACTCAAAGGGCACGCCGAGCTCGTGCGCGAACATCAGCGGCATGCGGGTGAAATGCGAGCTGCTGCGACCAACAATCTGCATCGAGCACCACACTAGCGTCTCGCCGCGCGGATTGGAAGGATTCGGCGCCTCGGCGGCCACGTCGCGGCCGGCCCAAGCGCTGGATCGGACCGATGACTGGCTGATGTGGCTGTGAGCACGGTACCGTGGTATGTTGGTACCAACTAGGCTCTAGGTACCAAAAATGCGGCAACACATTGAGATCGAGCGGGTTCAAACGGGGGTGCGTATCGAGCGCCGCCTACTCAAAGTGCTTAAGGCACTGGCGCAGTACAAGAGTATGAGCCTTGGCGATCTACTTGAAGGCATTGTGCTGCATGCGTTTGAGGGAAAGAGCCCATTCACTGCAGACACTCAGCGAAAAATTGCTGAACTCAAGGATATCTATTCCTTAGATCTTGACGCGAAAGCGAGTCATCGGCTGAGGGAAAGGTCATGACAGACGAGGAGTTTCTGCGGGCGCTGGAAAGCTGCACTCTGCCGGAGAGTGAATTCGGTCATCATGCACATGTCCGCGCGGGTTACCTGTATCTGAAGCAGTCCGACTTCGCCGAGGCTCTGGATCGGATTCGTCGATCGATTCGCGCCTACGCCACCTACCATGGCAAACCCGATCGATATCACGAGACCATCACGGTCGCGTACCTCTCACTCATTCAGCAATGCATTTTCGAGTGTGGGGACGCTGGTGGTTGGACGGCATTTGCGCAACGTAACCCGCAACTTTTCAATCCCGAATTACTAGGCCAGTTTTACGAGCGGGATGTACTTGAATCAAACATGGCTCGTCGAGTGTTCCTGTTGCCTCGTTCGAAGCCATTTCGCGGCGCACGAACGTGAGGACAGTAGCGCTTCGCGCGCTCTTAGGGCAGGCGAAGCCGATTGCGGCGCGATCGCTACGCTCGCGGCAAATCTTTTCCCAGGAACGCACGAAACGAGATCAGTGCCCACAAACAGGCGTACAACCAGAGCACCGGGTTCGTCCGCACGATATCTCGGCAGCGGCTCACGAGCTGCGCAGGTGCGCGGCGAGGGTCTCGATGGCGGAGCCGGGCAGCACCGTCTCGCCGCCGGCAAGGCTCCTGGCCGGCAGGTCGTCGACATCCTTGAGTACAGTAGTGAACCCGCGCAGCGACCAACTCGCAGCAAGCGCCAGACTCGAGCCGACGAATTGACGTCTTTGCATCTTGGGCTCCTCCCGTTTGTCCATCGGTATCACAATCAACGGAAACGGGTCAATACGCGTCCCGTGATTCCCAGGCGCTCCTCACCCAAGCCAGTCTTGCGTTGAATCCGTGGTGATACAGTGCATCGGCGCGGTAGCATTGATATCAATACGCGCGTAATCAGGGCCGGCGACATCTGCCACCGCTTTCGACATCGGCATGAGCTTGAACTTTCCACCCAACGCAGCCATCGCCCTCGCCGCCAGCTTGGCGTGCGCGTTCTCATTCGGCGCAGAAGTGCCGGCGCCGAACGTCTTGCAGTGGCTCTCGCCGAACCAGAGCCCACCGCCGATCGCATTACCGGCCGACCTACCGGTGCTGCCACCGGCGCAGCAGGCGCGCATGGATGCGGTCCTGATGGAGATCGATATCGCGCAGCTTCAGGCGCTCTACGCCGCGCGCCGCTATACCGTGACCGAGGTGACACGCTGGTACATGGGACGGATTGCGCGCTACAACCCCATCTATCACAGTGTCCAGAGCGTTGACGTGAAAGGCGCTCTCGCGACCGCGCGGCGTGAAGACCAGCAGCGCGGTATCGCGCACGGTGCTCTCTGGGGCGTGCCAATCGTCATCAAGGCGAACACGGCGGTTGAGGGCCTGCCCGATACCGATGGCTGGGCCGGCTTTGCGATCCCGGGGCACGAGTTCATCGCGCCCCGCGACGCGACCGTGGTGGCCAGGCTGCGCGCGGCCGGAGCGGTGGTGCTTGGGATCACCAACATGCCAGATTTCGCTGCGAGTG
>JBEKWD010000320.1:0-3803 GCA_049513435.1 Steroidobacteraceae bacterium
CGGCGGTCCGATACAGCGTTATCTGCGCTGGCGTCATCGCCGCGAGCTCGGCAGGAGTATGTTCGATCCCGGAGAATATGAACATTCCGCCGATGATGGGTCCGAGAATGGCGCCCACACCGTAAAAGGACTGAGCCAGGTTCAGACGGGAAGAGGCCGTTTTGGGATGCCCGAGAATCGATATGTATGGATTGGCCGAGGTCTCGAGAAACGCCAGGCCAAACGCGATGAGGTAGAGCGCCGCAAGAAAGAAAGCAAAGCGCTGCGCATCGGCCGCCGGATAGAACAGAAACGCACCGATAGCGTAGAGGGCCAGCCCGAGGATGATGGCGCGTTTGTAGCCGGCGCGACGAATCAGCAGGCCCGCAGGCAACGCGGCACAGAAGTAGCCGATGTAGAACGCCAACTGAATGAAACTGGACTGTGTGCGAGTCAGTGCGAGCGCTTTTTGAAACTGCCGAATCAGCACGTCATTGAGCGCGGCCGCGAATGCCCAGGAAAAGAACAAGCTGGTGACGATCACGAACGCCAGCAGGTAGCGCCGGTCCACGATGGGTACGGGCGAGTCCAGCGCCGGCCGATTGTTCTGGGCGTCGCTGCTTGCGGCGCCTGTCTGGATCTTCAATTGATTGACTTATTCGACAATAAGACCCGGCGTCAATGGCCCCCACCGCGGCACGTACGCTATCATACCTATCGAGGAATATTCACAAGAATAAGGCACTTGAAGGGGTGGCGTGAATTTACGCGGATCGATGCACATCAGCACTACTGGAGCGTGCAGCGAGGCGACTATGGATGGCTTACGCCGGCCGACACAGTGCTCTATCGGGACTTTGCGCCAGATGATTTGAGCGAGCAGCTTGCTGACTGCTCGGTTAGCGCGACCGTGCTGGTGCAGGCGGCGCCTACCGAAGATGAAACGCGCTACCTGCTTGCGCTCGCGCGCCAACATGCCTCTATCGCCGGGGTGGTCGGCTGGGTGGACTTTGAAGCCAGTGACGTAGCACACCGAGTGCGCCGTCTCGTGCAGGAAGGCGCCGGTGCGCTCAAGGGACTGCGCCCCATGATCCAGGACATCGCTGATCCGCACTGGCTGGATCGCTCGACGTTGCATGCGGCCTTCGAGGCCTTGATCGAGAACGATCTTGCGTTCGACGCACTCGTGATGCCCAGACATCTGGAGCCGCTTGCGCGCCGACTGCGCCAGCATCCCGGCCTCAGAGCGGTGCTCGATCATGCCGGCAAACCCGACATTGCCGGCGGCGCGTTGCAGCCTTGGGCGGCCCAGCTCGAGTCGCTCGCTCGCAGCAGCACGATATATTGTAAATTGTCGGGCCTGCTCACTCAGGCGTCCGCAGGGGCGGCTGGCGCAGAACTTGATGGAATCGTCGCCCGGATTTTCAACTGCTTTGGCGCCGAGCGTGTCATGTGGGGCAGCGACTGGCCCGTGCTGTTATTGCGCGACTCTTATCGCCAGTGGCTGGAGATCGCGCTCGAGCTCGTGCATCGACATGCTCCAGGACAGGAAGAAGCTGTATTTGCCACAAATGCCGCGCGTTTTTATCGGCTTGAGCTCCCCGGGCGCCGCCCGCCACAGGGCTCGCAACCACAGAGGTAATAGCTCGTGTCCGTGATTACTGCGCTGGAAGCCTACGACATCCGCTTTCCCACATCGCTGCAACTGGATGGCTCGGATGCCATGAATCCTGACCCGGATTATTCGGCCGCCTACGTGGTGCTGCGTACCGATGACCCGAGTGGTCTTTGCGGCCATAGCTTCGTCTTCACGATCGGGCGTGGCAACGACATACAGACCGTCGCCTGCGCGGCATTGCGCTACCTCGTGGTAGGGCGGGATGTCAGTGACGTGATCGGCGATCTGGGCGCCTTTGCTCGCAGTTTGACCAGCGACTCGCAGCTGCGTTGGCTTGGGCCGGAAAAAGGCGTGATGCACATGGCCATCGGTGCAGTCGTCAACGCTGCGTGGGACATGGCCGCGCGCCAGGCCGGCAAACCGGTGTGGCGGCTGATCGCTGACATGAGTCCCGAGCAGATCGTCGATCTGATCGATTTCCGATATATCAGCGATGCGCTCACGCGCGCGGATGCGCTCGATATATTGCGCGCGGCCGCGAGGGGCAAGGCCGAGCGCGTCGCGAAATTGAGCTCGGATGGGTATCCGGCTTATACCACTTCACCGGGATGGCTCGGCTATCCGGACGATAAGCTCGCGGCCTTGTGCCATCTCGCCCTGGAGGAAGGCTTTCGTACGATCAAGATCAAGGTCGGGCTCAGGGTTGAGGATGACGTGCGTCGCTGTGCCATCGCACGCAAGGCGATCGGTCCGGATATCGCGCTCGCGGTGGATGCCAATCAGCGCTGGGACGTCGGCGTGGCCATTGACTGGGTGAGGCAGCTCGCGCCCTTCAATTTGGCCTGGGTCGAGGAACCGACCAGCCCGGATGATGTGCTTGGGCACGCCAGCATTCGCAGCGCTGTTGCGCCGGTGCCCATCTCAACCGGCGAGCACACGCACAACCGCGTCATGTTCAAACAATTATTCCAGGCGCGCGCCGTGGATATCGTGCAGATCGATGCCACGCGCGTCGGCGGCGTCAATGAGAATCTGGCCATTTTGCTGATGGCCGCCAAATTCGGCGTGCGCGTGTATCCACACGCCGGCGGTGTTGGACTGTGCGAGCTGGTGCAGCACCTGGCGATGGCGGATTACGTGGCCATCACGGGCTCGATGGAAGACCGTGCCATCGAGTACGTCGATCATCTGCACGAGCACTTCATTGATCCGGTGCGAATCCGCGGCGCTCGCTATCTGGCCCCAGTAGCGCCGGGCTTCTCTGCGGCAATGCGGCGCGAGTCCATGGAGCGCTATCGCTTCCCGGGCGGCGCGGCCTGGAGCAGCGAACGTAAGCATCCCGGCGTCGGCACGGCGATCTGACTGAACCGGACTGAAGCTGCCTCGGACTCGCGCGCCTAAATGCGCTGGGGTATCCTGAACTGCTTTTTGCCCTGATACGAAGAACAGGCCGGGGGTGCTATGCGCAGGCGCGAGCTCATTGGATCGATGGTTGCGGCTGGCGCGGCACTGCTGGCGCAAAAGGAAGCCCGAGCCGAGCAGAGCGTCGCGGCGGCTGCGCGCGGCATGCGTGCACCGCGCATCAAGGACATCAGTGTTATTTCCACAGCGCCCCAGGGCGTGCGCTTGTCCATCGTCAAGATCACGACCGATCAGGACGGACTGCATGGTTATGGCTGCGCCACCTTCACCCAGCGCGCGGACCTGATTGAGCCAGCCGTCGAAAAATATCTCAAGCCGCTGCTGCTGGGTCGTCCGACCGACCGGATCGAGGATACCTGGCAGCTGTGTTACGACAGTTCGTACTGGAAAAACGGTCCGGTCCTGAATTGCGCGATTGCCGGAGTCGACATGGCGCTCTGGGATATCAAGGGCCGGCAGGCGAACATGCCGGTGTATGAGCTGCTGGGCGGAAAATGCCGCGAAGCGGCCGCGTGCTACTCGCATGCTTCCGGCGATGAGATTGCTCAGACCATCGACAGTGCCAGGAAAATCATGGCGCAGGGGTTCCGGCATGTGCGCGTGCAAGTCGGTGTGCCGGGGATGGACGGATATGGAGCACCGCGAGCCGGCGGGGCCACGCGAATTCCGGCTTTGCACGATGCTCCAGTGTTCGAGCGCGAGGGCTATATCCGACGCGTGCTGGCCATGTTCGAAGCCTGCCGCAAGGAGCTGGGCGAGGAGGTCGAACTGATTCACGATGCCC
>JBEKWD010000321.1:0-3783 GCA_049513435.1 Steroidobacteraceae bacterium
CGGCCCACAGACGCAGCGCGGGTGGGCCCAAGTCGCGGCGCAGAACGCGCAGCGCCGGGACGCGCGTGAGCTGCAACAGGGCGGGCAGCGCGAAGCCCGCGAGCATCGCCAGCGCAATCACGAAACCCGCCAGCGCCGGCCATGGACCCGCGCTGGGCAGATCGGAGCGTAAAAGACCCTGCAATACGCGCACCAGCCACAGTTGCGTGAGCCAGCCGGCGGCGGTGCCGATTACGCTGGCGACCGCCGCCAGAATCAGCAGTTGCCAGACACTGATGGCCAGCACCAGCGCTCGCGAGGCGCCAAGTGTCTTCATGAGCGCCACGACGTCCAGATGCCGCCGCACATAGCTGCGCGCGCTCATCGCGATCGCCACCGCACACAGCAATACGGCGACCAGTCCCGCGAGGGCGAGAAAGCGCGTCGCGCGCCGGCTCGCATCGGCGATCTGCGGGCTGGCTTCGGCCACATCCGCGAGCCGCTCGCCGGCAATAGCCTGCAGAGCGTGCCAGCGGCGAAAAGCCTGCAGCTGCGAGCCTCGGCCCGCGAGCAGCAGGGCGTAATTAACGCGGCTGCCCGGTTGAACCAATCCGCTCGCAGCCAAGTCGGCCTCGTTGATCAGCAATGCGGGCGAGAATTCGATGAAGGTCGCGCTCTGATCGGGCCGCGAGATCAGGATCCGCGTCACGCGCAGCGAGCGCGAGCCGACCAGCAGCTCGCTGCCTGGCCCGGCGCCAAGCTCGGCCGCAAGCCTGGAATCGGGCCACGCTTCGCCGGGCGCCGGAATGCTCGCCGTCGGCTCACCGGCCGCAAACGCTCGATCGGCGACGGTGAGGTGGCCGCGCAACGGATAGCCGCGGCTGACCGCCCGCACGTCGGCGAGCTGGTTGGCATCGCCGTTGAATATGGCCGAGAGCGTACGCGTGAGATGCGCCGTGAGAAGGCCCAGTGCCTGCGCCTGCGCGCTCTCGGCCGGCGCAATCGGCATGTCGGATTCGACCCGCAAGTCGGCTGCCAGCACTTCGCTGGCCTGGGCCTGTACAGCGTGTCCGATGCGATCGGCCAGGAAACCAACGCCGCTGAGGGCCGCGACCGCAACGCAAAGCGAGAGCCACAAAACCGCGAGCTCGCCGGATTGCCATTCGCGCCGCAGTGAGCGCAGGGCCATGATGAGGCTGTGCATCGGTGTGCCTAAGCTCGTATGGCACCGGCATCCATCAACAGGATGCGATCGCAGCGCGCCGCGAGTGTGCGGTCGTGCGTGACCAGAACCAGCGTCGTCTCGGAACCCTCGTTGAGCTCAAAGAGCAACTGCGCGATGCGCTCACCGGTCACGCTGTCCAGATTGCCCGTAGGCTCATCGGCAAATAGTACCGCCGGACGACCGACCGAGGCGCGCGCCAGGGCAACGCGCTGCTGCTCGCCACCGGAGAGTTGCCGCGGGTAATGACCGAGCCGAGCATCGAGCCCAACGCGCGCGAGCCAGGCGCCGGCGGCATCGCGCGCATCGGCGCGATGCGCGAGCTCGAGCGGCAGCATGACGTTCTCCAGTGCGGTCAGCGAGGGCACCAGGTGGAAGGACTGGAACACGAAGCCGACGCGCTGCGCCCGCAGCCGCGCGCGGCGATCCTCATCGAGCCCCGACAGATTGACGCCGGCCAGCCAGACCTCGCCGGAGCTGGGCAGATCCAGCCCCGCGAGCAGCGCCAGCAATGTGGATTTGCCGGCCCCCGAGGGACCCACGATCGCTATGGACTCGCCCGCGCACACCTGCAGCGAAATGTCGCGCACGATGGTCAGCGGCCCTTCCGGGCTGCTAACCTGCTTGCTCACATTCCGGGCTTCGAGAACGATGTCGCGCGTCATTGGCATCCTGGTCGCATGGCTGATCGCACTGGCGGCGTCGGCGGCGCTCGCCTCGCAGTCAAACGTCATTCTGGTGTACGGGGACAGCCTGAGCGCCGGCTATGGGATCCGCGTCGAGCAGGGATGGGTCAGCTTGCTGCAGCAGAAGATCCTGCAGGAAGGGTACGGATTCCATGTCGTGAATGCCAGCATCAGCGGCGAGACCACCGCCGGCGGCCTGTCGCGCCTGCCGCACGTTCTGTCCGTGCAGCAGCCGCACATCGTACTGCTCGAGCTCGGCGCCAATGACGGACTGCGCGGCCTGCCGCTGACGCAGACGCAGGCCAACCTGGATCAGATCATCACGCAACTGCAGGCGCAGCGCGTCGCCGTATTGCTGCTCGGAGTGAGGCTGCCACCCAATTATGGCGAGCGCTACACGCGCGAGTTCAGCGGTATGTACGAGCAGCTCGCCGCCGCCCACAAGATCCCGTTGCTGCCCTTTCTGCTCGAGCGCGTAGCCCTGACGCCGGGTCTGATGCAGCAGGATGGCCTGCATCCCAATGCACAGGCGCAGCCGTTGTTGCTCGAGAATGTATGGCCCAGGCTCGTGCCGCTCATGCGCGCCGCAGCCGGCGCTGGCGCCTGATGGACCGCTTCTGGCTAAAGCAGTATCCGCCCGCAACTCCCGCGGACGTGGATGCGAGCGCATGGCCATCGCTCAAAGCACTGATCGAGGATGCCTGCGAGCGCTATGCGGATCGGACCGCCTATCAGTGCATGGGCACGGCGATGAGCTATGGGCAGCTCGCCCAGGGCTCGGCGGCGTTCGGCGCCTGGCTGCAGCAGCGCGCAGGCCTGAAGAGCGGCGATCGCATCGCCATCATGCTGCCCAATCTATTGCAGTATCCGCTCGTGATGTTCGGCGCGTTGCGAGCGGGCCTCGTGGTCGTGAACACCAATCCGCTCTACACGGCCGTAGAGCTCGAGCGTCAGCTCAAGGACAGCGGCGCGAGCGCGGTCGTCGTGCTCGAGAACTTTGCCGCCACCCTGGCACAGGCGCTGCCTGCTACCTCAGTGCGCCACGTCATCGTAACCGGCGTGGGCGATCTGTTGCGCTGGCCTAAAGGCTCGATCGTCAACCTCGTGTTGCGCCACGTGCAGCGGCGCGTACCGCGCTGGCGCATCCCCGGAGCGCACCGCTTGCAAGAGGTGTTGCGCGAAGCCGGCCCATTATCGCTCGCGCCGGTAAGCCTCGATCACGATGCGCTGGCGTTCCTGCAATATACCGGTGGCACGACCGGCATCTCCAAGGGCGCGATGCTCACGCATGGCAACATGGTCACCAACGTCCTGCAATGCCGGGCCTGGTTCCAGCAGGTCGCGCTGGATCGGGTCACCTTCATCTGCGCGTTGCCGCTCTATCACATCTTTTCATTGACCGCGAACTGCCTGCTGTTCGCCTCGCTCGGTGGCTCGGGACTGCTGATTGTGAACCCGCGTGACTTCCCCGCATTCGTCAAGGAGCTCAAGAGCCATCGTCCGATGTTCTTCATGGGCGTCAACACATTGTTCAACGCCCTGATGAATACGCCGGGCTTCGGCCAGATCGACTTCTCGCGGCTGGTCGCCACTGTCGCGGGCGGCATGGCACTGCAGAGCGCGATCGCCGCACGCTGGAAGCAGATCACCGGCTGCGCGATCACGCAGGGCTGGGGATTGACCGAGGCCTCGCCGGTCGGTTGCTGCAACACGCTGGTCGGACCGTACGCCGCACTGACCGGCTCGATCGGCTTGCCGCTGCCATCGACCGAGGTGTTCATCCGGGACGACGATGGCCGCGATCTGGGCACCGGCGCGAGCGGCGAGATCTGTCTGCGCGGACCGCAGGTGATGCGCGGCTATTGGAATCAGCCCGCCGAGAGCGCGCAGGTGCTG